>JAQVEX010000009.1 GCA_028697555.1 Lentimicrobiaceae bacterium
CTTTTTTTACCTATAGACTTCATGGGAATGGGGTCTTTATTATCAATTACAACATTTAAATAGCTTGATTTCTTTGGCTTCGAAGCCTGTTGTACTGCAGCAAATGGTGGGTGGTAATATTGGACATATGTTATTCTATTGGTTGATTCTATTTCAACATTTTCTATTATTTGTACGTTTTCTAAGTCAATATTTTTAAAATTAGAACACTCCACGATTGTAATATTATTACCATTTTGTTCCATAAAATAAATGCCTGCCTTATTTTTATACTTATAAACATATTTTGCACCCAATGTTGGCAGAACTTCTTTACGAAATAAAAAATTTAACTCTTGTTGATATATGCTTTCTTTGTAGTCATATAATACCATACATGTGTGAATACTAATTGAGACGTACAGAGTCAAACCAACCAAATAAATGATTAATGCATAAATTAACGATAGTACAACTCTTTTTACAGTTAATTTTTTTGGAGTTTGCATGCGTGTTTGTTTAATAAGGCAAAGTTAGTGGTTTTTGTTGTTTTTTCATTTTATGAAGAAAAATAACTCTAAAATTAATATCCTTTTAATTCTTTCAATATTATTATCCCAATTACAAAAAGGGTAAATGATAAAATTACATATAGCCAAATAAGGGCTGTGTTTATTTTCCGTTTCTTTGGAGTTTCTTTTTCCAATAATCTTGTAATTTCCAAATACTTTCCTTTGTGAATGAATAAAAAGTAATTCATGATCATTAATCCAGTCGCTATAAACGTTATTTCTTTCTTTGGTGTTTTTTCAAGGTAAAAAATATTTATACCAATTGCTTGCAATAATATTCCAATCAAAATCAAATTTAGGAACATCATAGATGAAACAATAAACATGGCATTCCATTGAGGTAAGTCATTTTCACCCCATTTATTTAAATTCCATGTGTACAGCCTGTAAAATAAGTATTTATATAGTTTCATCATGGTCTGAAAAATAAGTGTTTGTTTTCAGCTTGTATGTACAGTTTGGTTTCACAAGGTAAAGTTGGAAATTTATTAATATTTTTCAAGCAACAAATATAATAATTTTATAAAACATGTAGTGCTCCCGAATAATATGCTTGCGTATTTATGGTTACAAACAAAATCGTACAAAAAATTGAGTAATTATACTGATTTTTAATACAAAAGTTTTACCTTTACAAAAAAATAATGCAATGATAATATCACCATCAATATTGTCGGCAAATATGCTAAACTTAGCAGCCGACATAGAAATGATAAACAAAAGCAGGGCTCAATGGGTTCATCTTGATATAATGGACGGCAGGTTTGTTCCTAATATTTCCTTTGGTATTCCAATAGTAAAGGCGGTTCGCAAAGCTACCGACAAAATTTTGGACGTACACCTGATGATTGTTGAACCTGAAAAGTATTTTGCTGCATTTGCGGATGCCGGAGCCGATTTAATAAGTTTTCACGTAGAGGCTACAAATCATGTGCACCGATGTATATACCAAATTAAAGAATTGGGCAAGAAGGTAGGAATTGTGCTAAATCCGCACACACCGCTTGTTAGTGTAAAGGAGGTCCTTTTAGATGTGGATTTGGTGCTACTTATGTCGGTTAATCCCGGATTTGGAGGACAGAATTTTATTAAAAATACTTTCTCAAAAGTACGTGAACTAAACGAAATGATTAAGATATTTAACTCTTCGGCGATAATACAAGTTGACGGAGGCGTAAACCTTGAAAATGCTCAAGAGTTGGCAAACGACGGTGCTACTTGTTTGGTTGCAGGCAATAGTGTATTCGGTTCGCCAAATCCTATTGAGGTTATTAATAAAATGGAAGCAATAAAAGATGAATCAATAAATATATAATACTATGAGTTATTTGTTTGAAAATTTAAAGCCGGAATTGTTGTGGAAATATTTTTATGAAATACTTCAAGTTCCACGACCATCGAAGAAAGAAGAAAAAATAATAAAATACCTTGTTGATTTTGCTAAATCTCAAAAATTAGATTATCAGCAGGATAAAATAGGTAATGTTGTAATCAGAAAGCCTGCTACCAAAGGCTACGAACATTTTCCAATAGTTGTTTTGCAAAGCCATATGGATATGGTTGGCGAAAAAAACAGCGATGTTGACCACGATTTTGAAAAAGACCCGATAGTTCCCCGAATTGAGGACGGTTGGGTAAAAGCAAGCGGAACAACATTGGGCGGCGACGATGGAATAGGAGTGGCAACGCAATTGGCAATATTGGCTTCCGACGATATTGAGCACGGTCCTTTGGAAATGCTTTTTACAGTCGATGAAGAAACCGGACTTACAGGAGCAAAAGAGCTTGAAAAAAGTATGATAAAAGGTAGAATTTTGCTAAATCTTGACTCAGAAGACGAAGGCGAACTGTTTATTGGTTGTGCGGGTGGAAGAGACACAAGAGCATTTTTGGATTACAAACTTGAAGATATTGACAAAGCTAAGTACAAAGCGTACAATATTAATGTCAGCGGTCTGATTGGCGGACATTCGGGCGACGATATAAACAAAAACAGAGGCAATGCCGTTAAAATTCTTGTCAGACTTTTATGGTTGTTTCAAGAAAAATTCGGAATGCGTCTTTCAACTTTCGAGGGTGGAAACTTGCGAAATGCTATAGCTCGCGAGGCATCGGCTAAAATAGCTATTCCTGTATCTAAAAAAGCAAAGTTTTTGAAATTTTTCGACGAATATTCAGCTCAAATACTGGCTGAATTTAACTTAAACGAACCCGATTTGAAAATTACTTGTCTTGTTGATAATAAGGTTGGCAAAGTTATTTCAAAGAAACAACAGAAAAGACTAATAAACTCCGTGTATGCTTGTCCGCATGGCGTTATTGCTATGTCGGCAAGTATTCCCAACTTTGTTGAAACTTCTACAAATTTGGCATCGGTAAAAATGCACAAAAAATATTTTGAAATAGGCACAAGTCAGCGTAGTTCGGTTGAAAGTTCAAAAGAATACGTCGTAAACATGGTTGAGAGTCTGTTTGATCTTGCCGGTTGCGAGGTTGTACACGACGACGGCTATCCTGGTTGGACGCCTAATCCCGACTCTCACGTAATGGAAGTTACAAAACAAGCCTATGTCAAGCTATTTGGTAAAGAACCAAAAGTTTTGGCTATTCACGCAGGATTAGAGTGCGGTTTGATTGGCGAAAAATTCCCCGGAATGGATATGATTTCGTTCGGACCGACAATTAAAGGGGCTCACTCTCCCGACGAAAGGCTTGAAATTGCAACAGTTGAAATGTTTTGGGATTTAACTTTAGAAGTGCTTAAAACCATAGCATAAAAATTGCTCAAATATTTATTAATTTTTTATACTTTTGCACGCTATACAAAAAGTATAAAATAAACTACTAAAACGCAGTAAAACCGGATTAGGTTTTTCTTAAACGAAAGCGTGTCAAGGGTTTTTGAGTGAATTTAATTTAATTATCAATGAAAAAAAGTATAATTCTTTTTGCTTTATTAATACTAACAACAGCTTTATTTTCGCAGAATAATACAATAAAGGGCTTTGTTTACGAAAAATCAACAGGCGAGCCTGTTATGTTTGCTAGTGTGTTCTTAAAAGGCACAACAATAGGTAGCACAACCGACGAAAACGGATATTTTATCATTACGCGTATCCCTAAAGGCGATTACACGCTAATATCGACTTTTGTGGGCTATGATACTGCTGTCAAACCGGTAAGTCTTAATGTTAACGATAACGTGCAACTTCGATTGATACTAGAGGAATCGGTTATTCAGCTTGAAGCGGTGTCGGTATCAGCCGAGTATACTTCGGCTCGAACCGATATTAGAACTTCGGTAACTCAGGTAACACCAAAACTGATAAAACAAATACCAACAATTGGCGGTCAGGCTGACTTTGCGCAGTACTTGCAAGTATTGCCCGGTGTGGTTTTTACAGGCGACCAAGGTGGACAATTATACATAAGAGGAGGTGCACCTATACAAAATAAGGTTTTGTTAGATGGAATGGTTATCTACAATCCTTTCCACTCAATAGGTTTGTTCTCAGTGTTTGAAACCGACCTGTTGCGTACTGCCGATGTGCATTCGGGCGGATTTAGTGCCGAGCATGGTGGAAGAATTTCGGCTGTTATGGACTTGAAAACTCGAGACGGAAACAAGCAAAGATTGTCGGGAAAGGTTAGCGGTACTACCTTTGGTGCTAACTTACTGCTCGAAGGTCCTTTTGTAAAGCAAGATGAATCGCATGGTGGCACATCATTTTTATTATCGTATAAAACATCATATCTTGAACAAAGTTCAAAAGTGTTTTATAAATATATAGATGAAGACGGATTGCCTTATAATTTCGACGACTTGTACGGAAAGGTATCTATTAATACAAATAATGGTTCTAAAATAAACTTTTTTGGTTTTAACTTTGCCGATAGGGTAAAATACAAGGCTCTTTCCGATTTTAGTTGGAATACTTTCGGGGGCGGAACTCACTTTGTTGTTATTCCGGGTATAAGTCCTGTAATGATTGAAGGTAGCATTGCGTACTCGAATTATGCTATTTCAATGGACGAAAAAAACAATTTGCCACGTTCGAGTAAAATTGACGGTTTTAGTGCATCTATTGGTGTTACATCGTTTGTTGGGAAAGACGAATTTAAGGCTGGAGTAGAAATGTTGGGCTTTAGCACCGACTTTGTTTACTACAACTCACTGAAATTAAGAACAACACTTCAACAATATACAACCGAAGTAGCACCTTACGTAACTTATAAAATGGGCTTTAATAAGTTTTTATTGGAGCCCGGAATGCGACTTCAATACTACGCTTCGCACTCGTATGCTTCATTTGAACCACGCTTTGCTTTAAAGTATTTGTTGACCGATAAGCTACGTTTTAAATTAGCAACGGGAATTTACTCGCAAAACTTTTTAGCTACAAGCAGCGATAGAGAAGTTGTGAACCTATTTTACGGGTTTTTATCAGGACCAAGGGATTTACCTTCGACCTTTGATGGCAAATCATTAAAACACAAGATTCAAAAAGCCGAACATATTGTTGTAGGCGCCGAATACGATGCATTGAGGTATCTGACGTTTAATATTGAAGGATACTACAAAAACTTTTCTCAGCTTATTAATCTGAACCGAAATAAAATATATAACGACATACCGCAGTACAGCGATAAACCCGAATATCAGAGAAAAGATTTTATTGTTGAAAGCGGAAGAGCTTACGGATTAGACGTTTCTTTAAAATACGACCATAACAACTTGTATATCTGGGGAGCTTATTCGCTTTCGTGGGTGGATAGATACGACGGAATGATTACATATGCACCGCACTACGACAGAAGACATAACGTAACATTGTTGGGAGTCTACAAGTGGGGCACTTTCGACCAATGGGAAGTAAACTTGAAATGGAACTTCGGTTCAGGATTTCCATTTACTCAAAATCAGGGATACTACGAGCAGTTGATTTTAGTTGACGGAATTTCAAGTGATATTATTGCCGAAAACGGCAGAATTGAAACTATTTACGCCGATTACAATAAAGGCAGACTTTCTGATTATCATCGTTTAGATTTCGGCTTGTCGCGTAAGTTTATTATTACCGAGCATTCAAAAATAGAGGCAAACTTCTCTCTAACAAACGTATATAATCGAAAAAACATATTCTACGTCGAAAGGCTTTCAACCGAAAGAATTTATCAGTTGCCTATTATGCCGAGTTTAGGAATAGCTTGGACGTTTTAGTTGGCTTTTAGCCTTTAGCCCTTAGCTGTTGGAGGGTGAGGGGCAATTAACAATTATCAATTAACAATTAGTAATTAATCCCGATATTTCGGGTACATTGCACATTGCACATTGCACATTGCTCATTGCATACACCCATCACCCATCACCACCACCCACCACTCATCACTCATCACTCATCACCAATCACCAATCACCAATCACCCACCACCCATCACCCACCACCATTTAAGTTTTTTGTTTCTCCTTTTTAGCTGCAGGGAATAGGACATTGTTGAGTATAAGTCGGTAGCCTGGAGAGTTAGGGAATAGCTCTAAGTCGGTTGGAGGGTCTCCAACTCTGTGTTGGTAGTCTTCGGGGTCGTGTCCACCGTAAAATGTCCATGTTCCTTTTCCAAACTCGCCGTGTATGTATTTAACTTCGTCGAGTGCTTTATTTTCGCCCATAATTACCACATTAGGTTTCAAATATTTTTTTCTGAAAGCCGTTGATTGCCCCATAAAGCCTTTAATAACTTGAAAATGATTTTGGCAAAGCATGGTAGGTACGGGATCCCATTTAGCAGAGAAGTCGAAAAGGGTGAAAAAGTCATTTCTTTCCGAAATACTTCTCGCGTGTGGCACATCAATATCTGCAATTTCGTATTCGTAAGGATTTGTAACCAATTTAAAGTTCTGAAAAGCCAAACATTGACTATAGTCAAGTTTTTCCTGTGCATCTTTATCCATGGGGTCGCCATCGAACATGGTTTCGCATATATCGGTGTTTTCGGCTGCTAAAGCCACATCGTAGCTATCGGGTGCTGAGCACATTGCAAACATGTATCCGCCACCGGCAACAAACTCTTTTATTTTTTTTGCTACTGCCAATTTAAGTTTGCTTACCTTATTGAAGCCTAACTTTCGAGCAGTTTCTTCGTTTATGCGTTGGTCATTTCTGTACCAATCGCTGTTTTTGTATGCAACCCAAAATTTTCCGTATTGTCCGGTAAAATCTTCGTGGTGCAGGTGAAGCCAATCGTACAAGGGCAAAACGTTATTCATCACTTCTTCATCGTAAATCAAATCGTAAGGGATTTCGGCATACGAAAGGGCAAGAGTAACGGCATCGTCCCAAGGTAATTTGTTTTTGGGTGAATAAACTGCGATTTTCGGAGCTTTATTGAGTTTAACTTCATCCATATTTATTTCGGGCGAGGAAATATGCTCGCGTATAGCCAACACTTGAACGTCGGCAATAACTTGATACTTAACGTTTCTGACAATGCATTCGTTTTCAAACAAGTTTGTGTGTCGGAATAAAAAAGAGCCGCCCTTGTAGTTCAAAAGCCAGCTGACTTCAACATCTCTTTCCAAAACCCAATACGCAATTCCGTACGATTTTAAGTGGTTGGTTTGGGTGTTATCCATTGGAATTAAGATGTACGAAGCTTGTACTTTTAAAGATAAAAGTACTAGTATAATAAATAAGAGTCTTCTAGTCATTTTTAAAAATCAGGTTCTTCGGGATAATCGTTAGTATTGTTTAAGAAATTATCGTTTGGGTCGAGGTCGTTAATTTTAGATTGAAGTATAACAGCACCTTCGCCGTGATGACCTTGAAAGTTATCGAAAGTTGGAAGTTGAGGCATGTTTTCAAATCGGGTGAACTCTTTAACAAATCTGAGCCATACGTCGCCTGTTTTACCGTTACGGTGTTTAGCAATGCTAATCATAGCTCTGCCTCTGGTATCGCCTAAATCATCTTCGTTAATTTCGTAATATTCCGGTCGGTAGATAAACAAAACAAGGTCGGCGTCTTGCTCAATAGCACCAGATTCACGAAGGTCGGACAGTACGGGCTTTTTAGCGGCTCTTCCACCTGTACTTCCTCTGGTTTCAACCGAACGGTTGAGTTGCGACAAAGCTATTATAGGAATATTAAGCTCTTTTGCTAAAGTTTTTAACGAGCGCGAAATATTTGCAATTTCTTGTTCTCTGTTGCCGGAAGTTTTGGTGCCACCTTCGGTCATCATTTGAATGTAGTCGATAATAATAAGCTTTATATCGTGTTGGGCTTTAAGACGTCTTGCTTTGGCACGCAGTTCAAATAGCGAAAGTCCGGGCGAGTCGTCAATAAACATTGGTGCGTTGCTAAGCGCTTGTATTTTTGAGTTAATATGTTCCCATTCGTAATCGTGCAAGTCGCCGGAACGAAGTTTTCCGACTCCTATCTCCGATTCGGCAGCAATAAGTCTTGATACAAGCTGTTCGGCAGTCATCTCTAAAGAGAAAAAAGCCACAGGGTTATTAAAATCTATAGCTATATTTCTTGCCATACTGAGCACAAACGAAGTTTTCCCCATACCTGGACGAGCAGCAACGACAATAAGGTCGCTGGGTTGCCAACCACCGGTGATTTTATCAATAACGTCAAATCTTGTCAAAAGCCCTGTCGATGCATCTTCATTGGAGCGTAAGTGGTTAACGTTATGCATTACGTTTGATACCAGCGCATTCATGCTTGAGGCTTTTTGTCGCAAGTTAACTTCGCTTATTTCAAATAAATTTCTTTCGGTTTCATCCAAAAGGTCGAACACATCAATAGTTTCGTCGTATGCTTTTCTTATAGTTTCGGTTGCCGTGCTTATAAGGCAGCGTTGCAAATATTTTTGTTTTAAAATACCAACATGATATTCAATATTAGCCGACGATGCAACACGAGCCGTGAGTTGTGCAATGTAGTAATGTCCACCCACTATTTCCAATTTGCCGTTTTTTTTCAGCTTTTCAATAACTGTCATCACATCGATAGGTTCGTTTGCGTGAAACAAATCGTGTATGGCTTTAAAAATAATTTGATGATTTTCTTTATAAAAAACTTCTTCCGATAGTTGGTCAATAACATTTGACACCGCATCTTTTTCAAGAAGCAATTCGCCTAAAACAATCTCTTCCAATTCAATAGCCTGAGGCGGAATTTTTCCGTATTCCAAAGGAAAATCTTTGTTTAGTCTTGCTGTATTGCTTCTAATTGCTACTCTGGTCTTATTTTCAACGTTACTCATTTTTCTATTTCTTTACTTTTTATTTTTAATTCAAAAGTATAATAATAACGCAAAAAACACAAATTCTTGCCACTATTATTTATCAACAAAGCAGCAAAGTTAAGCAAAATAAAGCTTTTTAGTGCGTACTATTCGGCAAATGGAGCAGCAGTAGGGTTGTTTGTGGGTAGCTGTGTGTTAGAAGGCTTAACTACGTTGCCTTTCAATAATAAAACCACTGCCGAATTTTTTGCGTTGGAGTTTACGGTTGCCGATTTGTTAATTGTGCCCAATCTTTGGGTATCGTATTTTATAACCAATGTGCCTGTGCCGCCTGGCATTACGGGGGCTCTGTCCCATTGAGGAACAGTGCAGCCGCAGGTTGCAACAACATTGGTTATTATTAGAGGCGAATTGCCGGTGTTTTTATATCTGAATTCGGCAATGCCATCGGAGCCGGTTATTATATTACCGTAGTTATGTGTTGTGTTTTCAAATTTTATAACTGCCTGTTTGGATGTATCGGTGGCACTATCGCTACTTTGCGAAAACCCAACTACGCTTATCAGTAGTAAACTTATTAGTGTTATGATTCTTATTTTATACATAAAAATTGTTTTTTATTCTTTGACTAACAATAATAATACCAATTTTGACATTCTAATGGCTAAGATACTATTTTTATGTTATTCTTTTGGTTTTTTAAAAGCTGTAAATTGTTAATTAATATTAATTGCAAATGCTGTAAAGCTTGTGTGTTAGGCTTTGTGTTAATTGTCTTTAGCCTTTAGCCTTTAGCCATTGGCTAAACTCAATCCTGAAACTTCTGGGTTAATTGCTAATTGCCCTGTACCCCGAAACCACACCGCGTAACCCTAAACAGCTAAGAGCCAATAGCCAATAGCTAACGGCGACTTTGAGATTAAAGATATTTATCGGACAACAATAATAGATTTTGCTTTATGGAAATAAATTGTACTTTTGCGAAACAATTTCAGTTATATAGATAAAAGAATATAAGTATGAAACTAACTCGAAAGTCTGAATTTACTGCAACTGGGTGAATATAGAACGATTGAGTTTCATACTAAATAATAAAAAATAAGGCATATGAGAACATTTAAAACGGTTTTGTTATTTTCATCGATATTTTTATTGATTTTTTCTTGTAAAACACCTATTAATGTTGCAAATCAAAAAGAAACCGATGGACAAATGTCGGCTCCGGGACCTAGAATAATAATCTACAAAACCAAAGCTGATTACAGTAATAATGTTCCAGTAATACTTAGTAAAGACAAGAAGACCATAGTTTCGTTTCCCGATAAAGGAGACCTTGTTGTTGATGGGAATTACACAAAGCCGGTGGCTTTAGAAAAAGGATATTGGCTAGACAAAAGAGGAATAAACGAAAATGTTGCATTTTTGAGTTACACGTACGAGCAGTACTCAAATTTGGATAAAACGCCCAGAGTTGAAGAACTGTACGATAAAATTATTGCTAAAAGACCTTTAAAGAGAATGTACAAGGGCGGAACTTTGCCAAGAGATATTGATATAACTGAAAAGCTAAATGCAAAGATTTTAAAGAACGATTTTTCCGATTTTGTTCGTTTAAAATAAATACCTTTTTATAATTGTATTTTTGACAAAGATAAACCTTAATAATATGATTGTTACAAACAATAATATTACTGAAAAAATAAATGATGGCAAGTATTTTTATTACGCTTTCATATCGGGAGCTAAGAGAATAATTGCCAATCAGACTATTATAAATAAAATAAATGTATTTCCTGTTGCCGACGCCGATACCGGCACAAATTTAGCAAGCACAATTCGTAGCATTATTGATAGTCCGGTTCCGACCGACAGCATAAAAAACGTTGCTGTTGCCATAGCCGATGCGGCTCTCGTTGGAGCAAGAGGAAATTCTGGAATTATTTTCGCTCAATTTTTGTACGGCTTCGGAGACGAAATAAGCAAATACGACGAATTTTCGTTGAAGGCTTTTGCTACATCTGTAAACAAAGCCGTTAAGTACGCCTACGAAGCTATTGCAAATCCTGTTGAGGGAACCATGATTACGGTTATAAAAGAGTGGGCAATAGCTATCAACGAATTTAAAGATACTGTTGAGGACATTATCCAGCTGCTACTAAAAGCCTTTGAGGTAGCCAAAACAGCTTTAATTGAAACTACTGAGAAGTTAGAAGTTTTGAAAAAGAATAAGGTAGTTGATGCAGGTGCCAAAGGTTTTGTTTGTTTTTTGGAAGGAATGTTAGATTTCTTAAAAGGTAATACAACTCTTAAATCGCTGAGTATAACCAAAGAGGAGCTTGCTTTTGAAGCACTTCCGGTGGTTGTACATGGAGAACTTACTTATAGATATTGTTGCGAAGCGTTGATATCGGTGGAAAAACATAAAAACTCGGATAAAGAAACAATTTCAAATGCTATAAAGCATTTCGGCGATTCGTTTGTAATAGCAGGCTCTACAAAAAAGATAAGACTGCATATTCACACCGACGAGCCACAAGAATTGTTTGATACTATTAGCAAATACGCCGATGTATTATATCAAAAAGTTGACGATATGGTATTTCAGCAATCGTTGACCACCGAAAATAAAAACTCAATAGCTATTCTAACCGATTCAACCTGCGATATTCCTGCCGACTTGTTGGAAAAACATTTTATTTCGGTTATTCCCTTGAACTTACACATTGGCGATAACCAGTTTTTGGATAATGTTACAATTTCTAACACTCAGTTTTACGATAGGCTAGATAATTGTAAAAAACCACTTTCTACATCTCAGCCTTCGTACAAAGACTTTGTCAACAAGTATTCGTATTTGGCTTCGCATTTCAAATATGTAATAGGCATACATATGGGGGGGACTTTTAGCGGAACTTTTTCAAACAGCAAAAAGGCTGCTCAGTTTGTTTCGGAGCAAACGGGTGTTCCTATTTACGTACACGATGCCACATATCTAACGGCAGCTACGGGTTTAATTGTATTGCGTACGGCTAATTTAATTGAGAGCGGACTAAGTTTTGAAGAAATTAAAGCCGAACTTCAAAATATGAACGAAAAGGCAAGACTTTTTGCCACAACAAAAACTATAAAATACCTTGTTAAAAGCGGACGCTTGAGTTATACCAAAGGTTTTTTTGCTAGACTGTTGAATATTAATCCCGTACTAACAATAAATACCGAAGGCAAACCTGAGACTATAAAAAAGTTTAGAAGGATTGAAAAAGCCGAAAAAGTTGTTTTTGATGCCATTGAAAAACTGATAGGTGGGGGAGAAGTATATAGCTATGCAGTTACCAGTGTTAGAAATGACGAAATGACTCAAAAATTCATTAATAAAATGAAAGATAAGTACGGAATGGAACCTGTTTTTATAGGATTTGCCAGTCCGGTTCTCGGAGTGAATGCAGGACCAGGAGTTACGGCTATTTCGGTAATGAAGAAATAAAATTGTTTATAAAATGCAAATCATTGAATCAATTAAAGAACTCGACGAATTGCTGTTTTTGTGGCTCAATTCATTTCGAAGCTCGACACTTGATTTTATAATGTGGCATTTTACTAAATACACTTTTTGGATTCCCCTTTTTATCATATTGTTTTACATTATTGTTAAGCGTTTCGGAAAGTATTCCGTTCTCGTTTTTATAATGTTGGGAGTATTAATACTAATAAACGACCAATTTTGCAATCTGAGTAAGTATTATTTCATGCGTTTGCGTCCGACCCATGAAGATGCAATAAGCAATGTTGTCAACACTGTAAACGGATACAGGGGAGGTTTGTATAGTTTTTATTCGGGACATGCTTCAAATACATTTGCCGTTGTTACGTTTTTTTCGTTGATTTTTAAGAATAAACCAAAATATCTGTTTATTCTTTTGTGGATTTTTACAGTAATTACGGTTTTTAGTCGTATTTATCTCGGAGTACACTATCCTGGCGATATTATTGTTGGGGCTACTATTGGAACCTTATTTGGCATTGTTGTTTATAAGGCTTTTAAAGAAATCTACTGTTATCTCAGTAAACAAAGCATTTGATAAAAAGATATTGAAATGCAAACACTAAATATTATATATACTTCTAAACCGCTTATATTAGTGCTTTTGTGCTTGTTGGCAGGTTTTGTTTATGCGTATTTTTTGTATTATTTCAAGAATAAGGGAGTTTTTACCAAAAAACTAACTCCAATATTGTTTGCCGTAAGGTTTTTAACGGTTTCATTTTTGTGTTTTTTGTTGTTATCGCCGTATTTGCTAAGAAAAAAGACAATAGAAGAGAAACCTATTCTAATTGTAGCTCAAGATAATTCCGAATCTATTTTAGGACATGATAATTCCAATAAAATAAAATTTAAGTCCGATTACGAAAATAGAGTAGGCAATTTAGTAAATCAGCTTTCGGACAAATTTGAAGTTCAACGAGTAATTTTCGGCGATAAGGTTAGAGATATAAGCGACGACTCTTTGACTTTGACCGACAAAACAACAAATATTTCCGATGTTTTCAAGTACGTAAACAAGCAATACTACAATAGAAATATTGCGTCAGTATTGCTTTTTAGCGATGGTATATACAACAAAGGATTAAATCCGGTTTATCTGAGCAGCGACGAACTTAAATTTCCGGCACAAGTTGTTGCCATGGGCGATACCAATGTTATCCCCGATATTAAAATACTTAAAATAAATGCCAACGATTACGCATTTTTGGGCAACGAATTTCCTGTTGAGGTTGAAATTAAAGCCGATAAGCTAAAAGACAGAGACATTATTGTTGATATTATTAAAGCAGAAAAAGTGCTTTATTCCAATAAAATTAAAATCGATAACAACGATTTTTATACAAAGATAAAAACGAATATTAAAGCTGAAGATGCTGGAGTTAATCATTATAGGGTTAGGATTAAACCTGCCGAAGGCGAAGGAAATATCAGTAATAATTACAAAAGTTTTTATATAGATGTTATTGAAAACAAGCAAAGAGTTGCAATTATATATTCGTCGCCACACCCCGATATTGCTGCGTTGAGACAGGCAATAAACAACAACGACAACCTAACCGTTGAGGTCTTTTCGTATAAAGAATTTAACAAAAACAACTTGAATTACGATATGCTAATATTGCATCAAGTGCCTGATATTTATGGTATTACGTCGGAATTTGCCGAAAAAATCACCGACTTAAATATTCCGTATCTGAGCATTGTAGGTACTTCAACGGATATTGGCTATTTTAACAAGTATTTCCCAATGGTTCAAATCCCTTCAAAATCTATGTTGTGGGATGCAGTTACACCCGTTTATAATAACAGTTTTTCGTGGTTTCAAATAAATTCTTCTTTCATTGATATTGTAAACGATTATCCACCATTGAAATCGATAATAGGAGAGTACAAAACTAGTTCGGTATTGCAGCCGGTGCTGTATCAAAAAGTAGGTTCGTATGTAACTCAATCGCCGATTATGCTTGTGGGACAGGATTTTAACAATAAAATGGCTTACATTTTGGGCGAAGGAATTTGGCGTTGGCGAATGAACACCTTTGTTAAAACTGGCGATTATAAAGCATTTGACGACTTTGTTAATTCCGTAATTCAATATCTGACAGTAAAAGGCGACAAAGGCAGATTTAGAGTTAAAAGTAAGGCAAGCTTTGCCGAAAATGAACAAGTTGTTTTCGATGTTGAGTTTTACAATAAATCGTACCAGCTTATAAATACTCCCGAAGTGGTTATGGACATTTTCGACACAGCTTCCAATCAGTATACTTACACATTTTCACGAACCGACAATTATTACACTCTGAATATAAACAACTTATCGGCAGGCGAATATACCTACAATGTTTCTACTAGTTTTGAAAATGAGGATTTTGTAAAAAACGGAAAAATAATGATTGAGGCAATCGAGGTTGAAGGCAGTAATCTTATAGCAAATCACAATCTGCTATACCAGTTGGCAGAAGCCGGTAATGGGAGTTTATTTACTTACGACGATTTAGATTCATTAAGCGAATATTTGATGAACAATACCGAATACAAAACACTTATTCATCATCAAAAACAATACACACAGTTGATTGACTTTAAACTTATTTTGTTCTTAATTGTGTTTTTGTTAGGATTTGAATGGTTTATGCGAAAATATTTCGGTTCATATTAAATTTAAACACAATTATTTATGACAATTTCTACAAACAAAGTAGTTACACTACATTACGAATTGAGAGAAAACGACGAGAAAGGAACTTTTGTTGAAAAAACAGGTGAAAATTCGCCTTTGGTATTTATTTACGGAATTGGACAAATGTTACCCGAATTTGAAAAACAGCTTAAAGGTTTAAAAGTAGGAGACAATTTTTCTTTCGGTTTAGATAGCAAAGATGCTTACGGCGAGTATGATGAAAGAGCTTTAATTGAAGTTAGCAAAAGCATTTTTATGGTAGATGGTAAGCTAAATACCGACCTTCTTCAGGTAGGAAGGATGCTACCTTTGCAGTCGCAAAACGGACGAATTTTTAACGCTAAAGTCCTTGAAATATTAGACGAGGTTGTAGTAATGGACCTTAATCACCCTATGGCAGGTAAGAATTTGCATTTTACGGGTAAGATTGTTGAAATCCGCGAAGCAACAGAAGAAGAATTGAATCACGGACATGTGCATTCCTGCGGATGTGGGAGCTGTTAGGTTGCGGGTTGTGGGGTACGGGGTACGTGTTGCGTGGTGCGAGGTAGTTCTGAGTTCCGAGTTCTGAGTTCTGAGTTACGTGTTACGTGTTACGTGTTGCGTGTTACGGGTTTCTCAACTCCCGATTCAGAACTCCTTACTTTCCTTCTTCCAACCCTAATACATTGTTAATTGTTAATTGTTAATTGTGTCCATCACTCATCACTCATCACTCATCACTCATCACTCATCACCAACCACTGACCACCAGCAGCTAACAGCCAATAGCCAACAGCTAAGAGCCAACCACCAACAGCTAATCAATCAAAATTACGGCAGTCCTAAAATAAAAACAGTAGGTTTTTTATCAAGGATCGGCTTTTGTTTTTTCCAATCGGCTATGGTTAAAGTTTTTATAAACTCATTTTCACCGCTAATATCGCTTGCTATGCACAAGTAAATATGATTAGGTACGGTTTTTAGCAAGGTGTCGATAATACTATTGTTTCGATAGGGCGTTTCTATAAATATTTGCGAATAATTATTTTTGCTAATTCTGCTTACCAAACTATTTATAAACGGAATTTTTTCTTCTGCCCTAACGGGTAAATATCCGTTAAAAGTGAATTGTTGCCCGTTTAGTCCCGAAGCCATAAGAGCCATTGTAATCGACGATGTCCCTAAAAGAGGTATTACTTTGTAGTTGTTATTATGAGCCCATGAAACAAACCAATTACCCGGGTCGGCAATGCAAGGTGTTCCTGCTTCGCTCATCATTCCAACAGAGTTTCCGGCTGATATAGTTGTGGCAATTTCTGAAATAAAATCCGACTTATTTGTATGTTCATTTAAAACAAAAAATACAACTTCGTTTATCGGTCGTGGATAGGATATACTTGACAAAAACCGCCGAGCTGTTCTCAATTCTTCGACAATAAAAATATTAAGACTGTGTATTATGTTTATAGTGCTTTTAGGAATGGCTTGGCAGGTATTGCCGTCGGCAATAGGAGTGGGTATCAGATAAACGCGACTACTATTCATAAGCAAACTTTTAGCGTTTTTACATTCCAACTATTATTGCTTTTTGAGGTGTTTATTAACTTCTTTTAGAACAGTTTTAGTAGATACAGGCTTATTTATAACAGAGCAAGCGCCTGAGTTTATAATATCATTTATTATATCAGGGTTAGTGTGGGCGGTCGCAACCATAACAGGCACGTTAGGTTTTATTTGTTTCGTTTCTGCGATAATTTCCTTACCATCTCCGTCGGGCAGGTTTATGTCGGTTATTACAAGGTCTAAATCGTTTTCCTCTATGGCTGTAATCGCCGATTTGTATGACTTGGCGCTTATTACTTTGAAGTTATTTGTTTTCAGGATGTTGGTCAGCACCGTTAAAGAAATTGCGTCGTCGTCTATTACTAATATATTAGCAATTTCACTTTCGGTATTGTCATTTGTTGTAGCATTATCGCGGGTGTCATCAATTACAGTAATAGGTATCAATACTTTAAAAGTAGTACCTTTATTGCTCGATTCTACCAATTCAATGCTGCCTTTTAGCAAGTCGATAAGTTTTTTTGTAATGGCTAATCCTAAGCCGGTGCTACTACCAAAATTGATATTGTCAGATACACTAGTTTTTTCGTCGTATAGTTTACCCTGTTTTTCTTTTGGGATACCAACACCGGTATCTTTTACAACAATTTCTAGAAAATGCGAACCTTGTTCTTTGCAAACAACTTCAAAAAAAGCATTCACAGTACCTGTTTCGGTATATTTTATAGCATTGTCAACAAGGTTTATTAATATTTCCTGAATTTTATATTTGTCGCTCGAAACACTGCATTTAGTATTATCTGTAAATATTGTTTCTATGTTCAAACCCTTTCCAACAGCTTTTGGTTTAGTTAAATTAATGGTTTCGTTTAGGGTATTGTACAAATTGAATTCCGATACTGAAATATTAACGTATTGGTCTTCCAACAAATTGTAGTTAAGTATATGATTTGCAGTGGTTTGAATATGTAGTGCCGAATCTTCAATAACATTAAGATATTTTTCGGTGTTTTGTATATCGTTTTTGCATTGTTTTATAAGAAGCGGGATATTGCTGATGGGCGCTTTAATCTCGTGGGTTACAACATTTATCAGTTTTGATTTGGAATTAGATATTTTATTCAGTTTTTCGTATTCTGCTTTTAGCGCTATATCACGTTTCTTTATCCTATGAAGTAAAAACATGGCAACCAAAGCCATAAAAGCAAACATGCAAACAGAAATAATTAAGTTGTTTTTTATAGATTTTTGCGCATCGTCGGAATTTATTTTTGCATGATATCTTAAATGGTCAACTCTGCTATTTTCGTAGTTTTTTATTTCAATAAGCAGTTGGTTAATATTGTCAATAATGTTAGAGTTGATATCAGCCAATTTTTTTTCTTCGGTATCTAGGACTTTAAACTTATTGTTGTACGTGTTGAAAACTTTTTGGTAGTATACCTGAATGGCTTTTTGAAAATCTGCAATCTTAGCCGAATCTGTTTCTGTAACCGTAACTGAATCGTTTGTTATTAATGAGCTAACAGTTTTGTATTCAAATTTTGGTGTATCATCTTTTTTGTTTACAAATAAATTTTTCAGTCGTGTAATGAAACGTGTATCTTTGCTGGCAGTGTCAAATACCGGAATGACGCTATCGGTTTTTATGGATTGGCTAAAATACTCAATTTCTTTTATGTCGAAAGCCGGAGCAGTTAGGACATTTGGAGCAAGTTTAAGTTGTTTAGGGTTAGACGTGATTGAATCTATTTCGTGTTTCAGTTCAATTATTTTATTAGAAAGGCTAAGTTTACTGCTAATTTCAACGCCAATATCATCAGATGATGCGTTGCCTATTATGGTAGCCGAAAGCATATCTATATCACTTTTAACCTCATTAAGTTTTAAAATATAATTATCAAAATAGTGATCGGATTTTGTTGCAAGGTACAATCTAAAGTTGTTGTCGGCGTTGTAAAGTTCTATCGAACATTTATTAATTGCGTCAAAAACTTCAGAAGGTTGCGAAATTTCATCGACAGCGTTTTTTAACATTCTTGTATCTTCAACGCTATCGTGAATAAACTTATAAACCGTTAGAACCAATGTTACAAGTAAACTTACAATCAAAATATTAATAAGGTTAAATATCTTGAGTTTATTTATAAGTTTAATTATATTGTTTTTTTTGGAAATCTTTTTCATGATTATCCTATTTTATTATGCTTCCGCTAAATTACAATATTTTTAAAATGTATCAAAATTTAATTTTTTTATCTATTTCTTCAACATACACCTTAAACTGTTTATCGGTTTCAATTAAATTTTTGACTGTTTTACAGGCGTGTAGCACGGTAGCATGGTCTTTGTTTCCGCAATGTTTTCCAATAACAGCCAGCGAGTATTGAGTGTATTTTTTCGCAAAATACATAGCCAATTGTCTTGCCTGAACAATGTTTCTTTTCCGCGATTTATTATTAATAATTTCAACCGGAAGGTCGAAGTAGTCGAAAACACTTTTTTTGACTAAGTCTATAGATATTTCTTTTTCGGTGTTTTTTATAAACTTATCGATAATATTTTTGGTAAGCTCTATAGTTACTTCTTTTTTATTGAGTGTGGTTTGAGCAATAATTTGTCTTAAAGCGCCTTCAAGTTCTCTAACATTGTTCGTAACGCGGTAAGCTATATATTCTATTATTTCGTTGGGAAGCGTGATTCCGTCTTTGTATGCAAGTTGGTTTAGTATTGCTATGCGTGTTTCAACATCGGGTATTTGCAGGTCGGCAGCCAATCCCCATTTAAATCTCGATAGTAGTCGTTGTTCAAAGCCAACTAGGTCAACAGGAGATTTATCGCTGGTTATAATAATTTGTTTGTTTTTTTGGTGTAGAAAATCAAAAATATGGAAAAAAACGTCTTGGGTTTTTTCTTTACCACTTAAAAATTCGATATCGTCAATTATCAAAACATCTATCATTTGGTAAAAATGAATGAAGTCGTTTTGGTTATTGTTTTTAACCGAATCGTAAAACTGTTGCATAAACTGTTCAATACCAACGTAAAGCACTATTTTTTCGGGAAACAGTTCTTTGGCTTTCAAACCTATTGCTTGCACAAGATGGGTTTTGCCCAATCCGGTTTGGCTATATATAAATAGCGGATTAAAACCCGATTTGCCAGGGTTACAAGCTACGGCGTATCCGGCTGAGCGAGCAAGGCGGTTGCAATCTCCTTCAATAAAATTATCGAACGAAAAACTTCCGTTGAGCTGCGAGTTTATTTCTATCTTTTTTAGACCGGGAATTATAAAAGGATTAGGAATTTCTCTGTTGTTGCCTGAGTTAAGGTCTAAAGGCATTTGTACGCTTGGGTTTTTGGTAACGTTACTTTTGTTTGTAGGTAAATTAATTGTGAGTGGCGTAGTTTGATTGTTTTGCATAACTATGCTATATTCCAATCGAGCGTCTTTGCCAATTTCTTGTATTAGTGTGCGATGAATTATATCAATGTAGTGTCCTTCGAGCCATTCGTAAAAGAAATAAGTCGGTACCTGAATGGTAAGAACATTTTTTTTCAGACGTATAGGTACTATAGGCGTAAACCATGTTTTAAACGCTTGCGGACTTATATTATCTTTTATTACTTCTAGGCAATTTTTCCAAATTTCAACGTGTTCCATCTTTTTGATTATATCTTAATAAATAAATTTTTAGTCAATATATTAATAAAATCAAGGCATAATTAACGGGCAATTAGAGCTTTTGGCATTATTTTCGCATCCGTTATTGCTTTTAAATTTCAGATGTCAAAGGTCTTAATAAAATTGTTATAAAAAAAATAATTTATCTATTGACTTTTTGAAAAAAAATTAGTATAGAACTTTTGTCTTTTTTAAATACTCTTTGTTAAGAAATCATTAAGAAATAGTTAAAATAAAAATTACAACTTTCTAATAATCAGCCCTCTTATATTTTCAAATTTTTCGATTATTTCGTCTTCCATACTTTTTCTGAAGTCGATTTCCAAAGCACAATTTGTGCCAGAAAAATTATTATTAATATTAATATTAAATTCTTTGACTATTTTCATTACATCATTCATCATAATGTAGTCAAACTCAAGCAGGTAACTGCTGTTAATTATTTTTGTAATAATTTCCGCTTCCTCAATTGTAAGTTTTGCCGACTTCTTATACGCACTTATAAGACCCGAAACGCCAAGTTTAGTACCACCAAAATATCTAACAGAAACAATTAACACATTAGTAAGGTTGTACGACCTAATTTGTCCGTAAATAGGCAAACCCGCTGTTCCTGAGGGTTCTCCATCGTCGTTGGCTCTGTAGTTATCTTCGGTTAAACCTAATTTGTATGCGTAGCAGTGGTGAGTAGCTTTGTAGTGTTCTTTTTTTATTCCCGACAGTATTTCTTTTATTTCATCTTCGTCGTTTACCTGATAGCCGTATCCTAAAAACTTACTACCCTTAACTTTGTATAGGCTTTCCGATGGTTTATTTATTGTTAAATATTCGTCAATTACTTCCATAATTACTTTCAGATGTTTGTTACCTAATCAACTATTTTTCTACATAATTATAAATATTAACCCTATCCGGATTATGCAAATATAACAATATTTATCTTGTATTTAATAACACGTCAATATTAAGAAATTGCACGTATTATTTAGCAATTAGCTTTTAGTTTTTAGTTTTTAGTTTTTAGTTTGGAACCTTTTTGCTAAACAAAATAGGGAATTTTAATGCAAAATATATGTTGGTATTATAGATATCGCCTCTAACAAGATTACTTATAACGTCGTTGGAGCCTATCCATAAAAACAAAGCCCTAACTGCCAAACCTGTTTTAAGTTGGTTTAATTCGTTATATTGAATAGGTAGCGATATTGTTACATTACCAAGTTCTATACGAGGTATCAGGTTAAGCGAAGTAAAATAACTTGATTTAGCAACTAAACTATATCCCTTGTTCAATGCTATATATGGTATAAAGTTGATATAGACACCCTTAGAAACTCTAGCGTCAAACTGAAAACTTATTGAAGTTGGAAGTGCCATATTGAAGCTACTGGAGTCGCGTTTTACGTGAAACACGCTATCGGCAAATTTGTTAAAATCATTAACATTGTCTATTCTAATACCCCTGAAGTACATATTTTCTATGTCGGCAATAAAGTCGGCACTTTTGGGATTACGTTTATAATTTATTTTACCAATGTCGGTAATGGCTATACCAACTTTATATTTGTAGTGAGCAGCATCTTGTAGTCTGAGTGAAGTGTAGCCGGTTGTAGGCGGGTTATATTCAATGTCGCTGGTACGGTATTCGTAAACCGCTCCAAAATCAAAGCCTAAAGATGGTTTACCAGCAAATTTATACCTAATTTTTTCGTCTATGTCAAAACCTTCTGATGTACCATAGCTTACTGAAGTTTTAAAAATTGAGAGTGTGTCTTCGCTTGGAAATTTATAGCTAAGGTCTTTAATGTTTATGTATCCGGCTCCCAAGCCTTGAAGTAGTTTTACGGTAGCACCTGCTTTAACAAAGTGATTTCCGTCGTTGTACACTGTTCTTGCGTAAGTAAGCCCGTACTCAGCCCAAGTATTGATACTTAAATTCAAGTTGGCGTTATTTAATTCAATATTATGCAAAGTCAACTCATTAAAGTCGCTGACAACAAGTTTAGCTAAGTCTTGCGATAAGTTCGTTATGCTTAACTTTGTCCTTATAGATGGCGTAAAAGCTATAGATGATTTTTCGTCAAGTTTAATCATAAATGATAGCAGGTCAAATTTTGTACCTAAAAAGCCTTTCTTAGCACCTTCTCTGGTATTAGGTACAACTTCTACAGGCGTTACTTCCGATTTATCGGTTTTAAAAGGAAGAAGTAACATCTTGTGCTCAATAGAATAAAGGTTGTTGCTTAGGTCTAAACTAAGTCCCAAAAAAGTCATATCAAGTCTGTATTCGGCATCTGCTATAGATGCAGGTTGGAATTGTGCTCCCAATGCTCCGGAATACGGTTGAGCGGTGAACGGGAAAAACTCCTGTGCTACCATACCAACATTCATCAATAATACTAAGGAAATTAAAAGTGTTGCTCGTTTCATAATTTAATAATATTATAGGTTTAAGGTTATATGTAACTTAAATGTTTAATAAACTTTTAGAGTGATAGGTTCATAAAAATATCACAGAAACAGTTAGCACAAAAGTACATAAATATTTCAATTGTTAGCCTTTTTACAAAAAAAATAACAATAGAAAAATATTAAGAAAACAGGTATTATTCTGTTTAAATAAAAAATAAAATTATTAACTGGGCAGCGATAACTCTTAAGAACATTGTAAGCGGATATACCGTAGAGTAGGCAACAGCAGGCTCTTGACTATCGGTTAGCGAACTCGAATAAGCCAAAGCAGGCGGATCGGTTGAGCTTCCTGAAAGAGCGCCCGATAAGGTTATGTAATTAATTTTTAGGTATTTATATCCGATAAATCCCATTATAAGTAATGGTATAACAGTTATGGCAAAACCTATTGCAACCCAGCTCAACCCTTGCGATGAAAATGCTATTTCAAAGAAGTTTTTTCCGGCTGCTAATCCCACACTTGCCAAAAACAAACTAATTCCTATTTCTCTAATCATAAGGTTGGCGCTATTGGTGGTGTAGCTAACAATTTTAAATTTATACCCGAATCTGCCTATTAAAATAGCGATGATAAGTGGACCACCGGCAAGTCCTAATTTTACGGGCATTGGCATTCCTGGAATGTAAAAAGGAATGCTTCCAAAAATAACACCTACAAATATACCTAAAAACAGTGTTATAAGATTAGGATGTTCTAGTTTCTTTTGGGTATTACCAAGAATTTTCTCTACCTTTTTAATGTTTTCAATCTCTCCAACAACAGTAACTTTATCCCCTAATTGAAGAGCCATGTTTTTATTTGCTACAATATCAATGCCTGCACGATTTACACGTGTTATGTTAACGTTGTATAAATGCCTAAGTTTTAATTGTTTCAGAGATTTACCATTAACTTTGCTTTGAGTAATAAGTATTTTTCTCGATACTAAATTCTTTTCCGAAGCAGCCCAGTTAATATCGTCAACTTCGTTTCCCAAAAATGCAATTATAGCATCCTTGTCATGGGCTGAAGCTATTATAAGCATTGCATCGTCTATTTTAACTTTAGTTTCTGCATTAGGAATGCAAAAATTTCCGTCCTTATAAAGACGAGATATTACAAAGTTTCGGTTAATTATATCTTTTATTTCTTTAACTGTGTGATTGTCAAGCGATGCATTTTTCATGCAAACCGAAAACAATTCGGGCAACTCGCCGCTTTCTTCACTGGCAGCTTCAAGTTTATCTACTTCTTTTTTGATATTAACTTTAAAAATAATTCTTAATACGATAATTGACAAAATAATACCCACAACTCCAAGCGGATAGGCAACGGCATAGCCCATGCCTATTTGGGGTATTTGTGTAATTTGTCCGGCTTCCAATGCTTGTCTGAGAGCTTCTTGTGCCGCTCCAAGTCCGGGTGTGTTAGTTACAGCTCCCGACATTATACCAACCAACATTGGCATCTCAATTTGCTTGTTCAGAATATAATAAAAGGCAATTGTAGCAGCTACACCCAAAGACACAACACCTATAGCCAACATGTTAAGTTTAAGCCCGCTCGATTTAAACGAAGCGAAAAATCCGGGACCAACTTGAAGACCTATAGAAAACACAAATAGTATTAATCCAAACTCTTTAATAAACTCTAAAACATTATGATTAACGCTTATGCCGAAATGCCCGACAATAATGCCTGTAAACAAAATAAATGTTGCACCCAGGGAAACACCGAATATTTTAATTTTCCCAAGCAGTAAACCTGTAAAAATTATCAAGGCGTAAACCACAGCCGCCTGAGCGATACCTTCATTTAAAAACAAATTCGATAACCAAGACATAATTAATTTATCTAAATAATTTCGTGCAAAGGTAGGTATATTTGAGATGCTAAAACGAAAAGACGATAAAAAGATTTCCTTTTTATCGTCTTTAAAATCAGAATTTAAAATTATTTATCGTATAACAACTTTCGCAGTTTCTGTGTAGCCTGTTTTCGGGTCGGTGAGCATTATCACGTACAAACCTTTATTCAGGTTGCTAACATCTATTTTTGTGTCGCTCAAACTTCCTGCTTTTACAGTCTTACCTTGCATGTCAGCTATTTTATACATGGTGTTTGGTTTTGCATTTTCCACAAAAATATAGTTTGTAGCAGGGTTTGGATATACTTTAATGTTGCTTACTTCAGTTTTCGGCACACCAACTATAATGTACGAAGTAACACATACATCGTCAATTTCCCAGGTAGCTGCTTGGGTATCTGTGGACGTGTATTTGAACGCTATTCTTAGCCTATTCCATACATTTTCAGGAATTGCTATAAAAGACGAATTCGTCCAATTCCAAGAACCTGTTGAAAGATTAGCTTGATCGGTTATGTCAACCCAAGTTGCTAAATTTGGGTCTCCCGAAATATAGTCGATTGAGTAAAGAACTTTTATATTTTCGCCTGCGAAATTCTTAGCGGAGAAAAATCTTAGATGTATATCAGGATTATCTTTAAAGCCAATAGGTATAGAGATTTCACGTGAAATTAGCCAGTCAATATTTGCAAATGGAGCACCTTCATATCCGCTCATTTTAGCGCAAGCCGAATTATCAATACCGTGTATTGGGTCTAAAGTCCAAACTTGACTGCCAAGTTCGTTATATGTTGTCCAATCGTCCATACCTTCTTCAAAATCTTCACTAAAAACTATAGTTTGAGTCTTTGAAATAATAGTTGGATAGTTTCCGTCTGTTTTGTAGTCAACATTAGGTCCACCATTAGTATATGGGAAAATAGCAACTTTAAACGGCAAACTTTCATTCAAGTCGGCGAAAGTACAAGTTTCTACGCCATAGGCAACGTTAATTGCTCCGTTGTTGTCGGAGAAATCTAAGTCGTTAGCAACAAAGTTGCCGTCGGTTGGTACATTAATATTACCACTTGAAAACATAACTAAGTATCCTGTTGGAAGTTGTTCGCCAACAGCGTCAGTCCATGTAACGGTTACATCAAAGCCTTTAACTTGTACGGCTAAGTTGGTAGGATAATTCGATGGTTCGGGCAGTATTGTGGTTGAACCTGTACTAACATCAATTTTAAGTTCGTCAATAGCGAGTAGAGCATCAGAGCCAACTGCATTATCGTCAGTCCAGCGTATCCACATATCTGTACCTGTTAGCCATTCAATATTTTCAAGAGTTGCATTAATAGCTTGTCTGTTTTCGGCAGCGTTACCGTCTAAAGCTTCACTTTGAGTTGAATTTGTAACAATTTCAATAAGATTAAAATCGCTTACTTCAGTCCAAGTACCTGTCAAAAGGTCGGTAGCGTTAAAGCTAACTTCAAATTTGTGAACTTCGTTCACGCTGCTGTTAGTTCCGGTACGCCATTGTTCGCAAAAGCCCGAGAAGTCTATTTTTGTAATAGTAGAACCGGTGCTGTTGGTGAAGTTAGCTCCAAAAGCCGGAGATGTAGAGTTTGAACCTATTGTTCCCATAGCTCTTTCGGTCGAGCCAGTTGTACCAACATTGTAAACTGCGCCCGTATTTGCCGAGCCATCGGTAACTTTTAGCGGTAGCGCTTCGCCTATTGTACCGGTGCCGGCGGCTCTAACTCCTTGCCAGCCTGTTAAATAGGTTGTTCCGTCGGGACCTAAACCGTCGAAGTTTTCAAAGTAATTCAAATTGCCAGCAACAAACGAGTGTGCTTGTCCGTAAGAAGTAATGCTTATTACTAAACTTACAAGAAATGTAATAAAGAATACGTTTTTTTTCATGTTTCAAAGAGTTTTTAAATTACAGGGTATAGATTAAAACCTATCTCTATACCCTTAAATTATTATTGTAAAATAAGTTTAATTGTTTCTGATTTTTTTAGTTTGGTATCTGTAATTCTCAATACATATATGCCTTTTGCTTGCTTATTGTAGTTGAGTGTGATAATAGAACTGTTGTCTATAGTTGTATCAACAATTTTACCCGAAAATGAAATCAAATCAATTTTCAAGTTGTTGTTGGCGGTATTTTCTATTTTTACCAATCCGTTACTTGGATTCGGATATACAATTATACCGCTCTTATCATAGTCAACACCTTCTCTAATATCAACGTGTATATAGTTTGTTAATGTAAGAGAATCGGAGCCGTTTTCATTTGCTACTACAAGTGTTACCGAATAGTCGCCGAAAGTATTGTAAACAACTTCAGGATTTCTTTCGGTAGAAGTTGCAGGAGTACCACCTTCAAATGTCCAATTCCATTGTGTAGGCGAATTTGTAGATAAATCAGTAAATCTAACCATATCTCCTTCAAAAATATCTGTAATATCGGCAATAAAGTTTGCAATAGGAAGTGGGTCAATGCATCCGCCAAGTGGTGTAGCCCAAAGAGTATCACCAATATTATTAATAGCTGCAAATTCGATAGAAGCAGTCCAGTTGCTTGGTAGGCTGTTATCTGAAGTTGGGTCGCAAAGTGTAAGCGAACGACCTGTTCCGTTAGCTAAGCTATCCCATGGGCTTGAAGGCATGTAGTGAACTTCGTCAATAATAACACCGAAATTATCAACTAATCTGATGTTTTCGCCGCTATTGCTCAATGCACCGCTTGTCCATTGCAAACTTCCTACGTTAAAAACGTTTCTGATAGCTGATGAGTCAACTGCAACTAGCAAATACTGTTCAGTGTCTAATGTAATATCGGGGAAGGTAAATTGAACGCCTTGTGTGAATTTGAAATCTTTTAAATTGATAGCAGTTTCGCCCAAGTTGTAAAGTTCAATAAATTCTAAAGAGTCGGTTCCTGTTTCAGGCGGATTGTACATAATTTCGGTAATAACTATATTTGCACCGCTCATGCAACCTGTGCCAGGTGAAGCATACAGAGGTTCATTGGCACCATTGTATCCGATAAGGTTTGTCGATGCAGACCAGTTTGCAGGGTCGCTATTATCTAACGATGTGTTGCAGAACGTAATTGAAGGACCGCCGCTTAAAGGAATTTCGGGCCACGGAGACTGATTTGTATACGATATTTCGGCTTTTACAGTACCTATAGCATCGGTTAAAGTTATTATATCGCTTGTATTGTCAAGCATACCCGATTCCCATTGAGCGCAATTAACACCAAAAGCATATTGCATAGAAACGGGATTTAGAGCAACAAGATAATAGTTGTTTGGCATAAGTGTAGTATCGGGGAATGTGTAGGTAATGCCCGAAGTAAATTTCCAACCCGTTAGGTCAACTATTGCGTTTCCTTTGTTGTAAATTTCAACAAACTCAAGGGTATCGTTACCATTATCAGGCGGGTTGTACATAATTTCGCTTATAATGATATTATCGCTTGAAAAATAACAACCTTCACCGGGAGTTGCATAAATTGTATCGCCTTGAAGCGTAATAAAAGGTTCACTTGATGCTAACCAGTTTTCGGCTAAACTATTGTCTAAAGATGGGTCGCAAAATGTCAAACTGCTACCACCACCGTCGGGTGCTGTAGGCCATGGTGCACTATCTGTGTATGCAACCGAATCGATTAACATATTATAATTATTGTATAATTTTATTTCATCTTGGTTGTTGTTCAAGCTAAAGTTTCCGCTACCGTCAAAATCGGGAACAAATGGGAAATTTCCGTTTGTAGCAATTTTAACCGTATATCTTGCACCCGGATCTAATATTGCACCTTGAGGAAGCACTATTGGGGTATGAGTAGCAACGTTGTCAATCAGCCAGTAGCCTTCCATATCAACGGCAATATTGTCGTTGTTATATATTTCAATCCATTCTTCGTCAGGTCCAGGCGAATTATACATTATTTCGGTAATTACCAAGTCGGGTAAAACAACAGGAGCAATAACCGAAAATACAGCGTCGCTTTCGTCAAAAATACTGGCATCTGCAACACTCGATATTTTTACTTTATAGTCGTTTGCAATAGCTTGGTTGGCAGGTACTGCCCATGTGTATGAACCGTTGTTGGCAACAGAGGCAGCTATTACGCTGGCATTTGTGCCTATAAGTTCAATTTTTACGTTGCCGGTAACGTTTGCCGATGTCCAGGTAATGTTGAAGTTAGTACCTTGTTGTACAAATTCGCCTCCGTTGGGACTTGTTACAGTTATAACTTGTGTTACAAACAGAAAATCGTCACTATCTCTACTGGTAACGTAGTCGCCATCGCTTCTGGAGTTTGGCAATACAACCATATCCATCAAATTAGCAGGAATAGCTGTGCCTATGTAGTTTGCATCATAAAATGTTGTTCTAAAATTGAAGGTGTTGTTGTTATTATCAATTATAGGATAAACCTGACCTGTAGCAAAGTTTCCTGTAGGGTCTTGGAATCTAACGTTTTCTATTTTAATAAGTTCGGCTTCATAATTATCAAAATTATTTATAAGCTGTGTAATAGTAACAACTTCGGGAGTTATAACATTTCCGGTAGAAGTAGGAGCACCAGGGTCAGCTGTTGGGGTAAACTGCATCATATTACCGTATTCGTTCAAAACTCCGGTAAGACCTGTCATGCCGTCGCCAATTTGGTATGTACTTGTAATTTTTCCGGCATTGTCGTCAATTAATATAGCAGCTGTAGCATCTTGAATGTATTTTTGTTTTCTAAAATTTTGCATGTAAGTAACAACAGCTTCTCCGGTGAGTTTGTACGTATTACCTATAGTACCGGCTCTAAGTTCGGCTATGGTAGCAACGGTAGGAGTTGGAGCTACAATATTAAAAGTACCGCTTTGTGCCGAAACGGTTTGAGGAATGTCGCTAATTCTGATTTTACAATCGTTGCTTAAAGTTTGAGTAGCAGGAATGTTCCATGTCCATGTACCTGCTGTTGTGGCAACCGAAGCTGCAAGTGTAGTCCATGTTGGAGAACCTGCAGATGCGTTATCAGAAAATTCAATTTTTACGTTACTGTTCGTGTTGGAAGCAGTCCAAGTAATGTTTTGCGAAGTGCCTTGTGTCCAGTTGGCTCCTGCGGTGGGAGAGGTAATGGCTATTGTTGGGGTTGCACCACCATATTCTGTCCAAGAAATATTGTCGATAGTAGTTTGTCTATTTGACGTAGTAGTACCAACATTTTTTATTCTTATTGTTACTGAACCTGAAGTGTTGACTGCGTGTGTGAAATCATGAATGGTTGGATCTTCTCCGGAAACGCCACCAAACTCAGGTGTCGTTGCAACCTGAGTGCTATTTACTATTAATTCCAGTTGTCTGGTATTAGCACCTGTAAATGCCTTTCTGTACTGAAAAGTAAATGTGCCTACACCATTTGGAAATGTGGCTTCAAGATAGCTGTCGGAAGCCCTTCTTAGCATTAAGCCCTTATTTGTAATTGAGTAACTTCCTTCATCTCTTGAATGTCCGTAAGTCCATGTAATTCCACTTACAGAGTTTGTAAATGAGCCGTCGGCGTACGACGTAGTTAGTGCTGTTTGTTCTTCAAAATCTTCGGTTGTTTGAGCTTTTATACTGTTTGTGAAAAACACGAACAAGGATAGATTTACGAACAAAAGTGTGAATAGAATTTTTTTCATATTTTATCTAATTTAATTATTTATTCTAAGTCAATTTTATTTTTTGCAAAAATCTGCTTTTTTTGTTAATGCCCCAATAAAAAATGATTAAGTAAAATTTAAGTTGTTTTGTAATGTTTTGATTAATAGTGTTTTTATGTTACCGTTCATCTTTTAGTAATAAAAATATAACAATTTCATAATATTTAGGTTTTGCAGTCTGCTCCACAATTAAGAATAAAGATAAAATACCTTATAATCTGCAATTAATTTTGGAACCACCACTGCATATTCACAACAAATTTACAAAAAATTTTAAAATATAGAAGAGAATAGCATTATAGTTATTAACAAAATTTCATATTGTGAAAATTTTATCGAAACAATTACACGGCTGTAGTGTTTTTTACATTATTATCATTCAATCTATTTTGTGCAAAAAATAATAATTACAAATAATTCCAAGAATTATGTGTTGAAATTGACTCTTAGAATGGGAAAATAAGTGGCAATACAAAGACCATAACTGCCAGATGAACTATCTGCAGGGGTAAACCAACTTTTACGTAGTCCATAAAATTATATTTTCCTGCCGACATGACCATTGCATTTGGTGGTGTAGAAAACGGACTGGCAAAGCACATACTGGCTGCAACCGTCACTCCTATAAGGAAAGGATACGGACTCAATCCCATTGAAATAGCTGCTTGTATAGCAATTGGAGCGAACAGAATAGCTGTGGCGGTATTGCTAATAAACATGGTAAGTGTAGAAGTTGCTAATAAAATTCCTGCAAGTACGGCGTAAGGTCCGTACGAGCCAACTAAGCCTATTATGTTTGTTGTAACCAATGCCGATGTTCCGGTTTTTTCCATAGCAGTTGCCAAAGGCATCATTCCGGCAAATAGCACAACGCTTTCCCAATTTATAGTGCGGTAGGCATCTCTTACAGTTCTGAAACAACCGCCTAAGATCATAAGAACTGCCGCCAACAGAACTGCAATTACAGGAGGCAACCAATTGAATACCATAGATAACACCATCAATAACAGTATTATGGCTGCGTATGGAGCCTTATGACTGAGTGTAACTTTGGAGGCTTCGGTTTGTGGTTGTCCAATTACAACGACTTCTTTTTCCAAACGACTGAAACGATCGATATCTTCCCAAGTGCCTTGTACCAAAAGCATGTCGCCGGCGTGCATTTTAACGTCCTTTATGTTTTGTATAATGTAGTGGTCGTTACGTTGAATGCTAATAATACTGATGTTATAATTTTTGCGAAATTCCGAGTCCTTTACAGTTCGGTTGTGCAAACGGCTATTTTGAAGAATTACAACTTCAGCCATACCGATTTCGTTGAATTTGAATTTTCCGCCAAATTTCGGGCGCTCAATTTCTTCATCAATTTGCTTGTCAACAAAGCTGAGTTCATTTTCTTTAACAAAGTTAAGGATGTTTTTATACTCGCCCAAAACGTACAATATGTCATTCTCAGAAAGTACCGTATTTGCATCGGGGACAAACGCACGAACCGAACGACTTAGCGGAGAAAGTGAACGAACGTGAATTTCGCTTATAATCAGCGAATAGCGTTTGGTTATGTCAAGGTCGGCAAGGCTTTTATCAATAATAGGCGAACCTTTTTGAACAACTATTCTGTATATATTATCGAGCAAATTGTAATCGTTTGCCAATTGTTCCGGCGATTTAACAGTGGTTTTACCTTCTGCATCGTCTCTTTTACCTTTTTTTTCAAGTACCCTTGAAAGTGGCCAAAGCATAAAAATTCCTATAGTCAACAAAATTAGTCCCACAGGTAAAATAGTGAAAAACTGCAATCCTTCGTAACCTGCTTCAATCAAAGCATTGTGCACTATTAAGTTAGGCGGAGTCCCGATTAAAGTCATCATTCCGCCCAAACTGCTGGCATAAGCCATAGGCATCAAGTATCTGCTGACGTTAGCATTCGATTTTGTAGCCATGCTCACTATTATTGGCATCAGCATAGCAACCGTTCCGGTATTGCTTAAAACCGAGCCTATTAGTGAGGTTACAATCATAACCAAAAGGAAGAGTTTTAAATTGCTGTCGCCTGCAAATTTCAGCAATCGGTTGCTAACGGTACTTGCAAGTCCGGTCTGAGTTATAGCACCACCTACAACAAATAGAGCGGCAATCATTATTACAACAGAGTTGGAAAAACCTGCCAATGCCTCGGCGGGTGTAAGCACGTTTGTTAGAACCAATGCCAACAAACAACACAATGCGACAATATCGGAGCGGATTTTGCCCCAAACCAGCAAACCAGCTGTTACTACCAGAATAATTATAGTTGCAGTCATAGAAATGATAAAAGTGCAAACTTATAAAAAATACCTTATATAAATGCAAATAACAAAGTTAAATTATTTTTTATGACCTTTTAATTGGTGAATGGTGATTGGTGGTTGGTGAATGGTGGTGCGGGTTGCGTGGTGCGTGATTCGGGTTACGTGTTTCGGGTTACGTGGCAATTATCAATTAACCCAGAAGTTTCGGGATGTTGCGGGTGCGACATTTTCGGTCATTGAGTGCCGATATTGAGCATAGCGAAATATCGGTGTATCGAAATGCCGAAAATAGAGAACGATTAAAACTTCGGCGCTTCGATACGCCTTCGGCACTCAGCGACCGAAGTTTTTTAAGACTCAATAACAGAAATGTCGAAACTCGAAACCCACCCATCACTCATCACTCATCACTCATCACTCATCACCCATCACTCATCACCCATCACTCATCACTCATCACTCATCACTCATCACCCATCACTCATCACCCATCACTCATCACCCATCACCAAAAGCTAACAGCCAATGGCTAACAGCCAATAGCCAACAGCAAAACCTTACAATAAAAAAAAGAGCCAACGAAATTCATTAGCTCTCTTCTCCAAATTTCAATTTGAGTAAAATAGGATTATTTTATTCCTAATTTTTTGCGAATATCTTTAGGAATAGCATCTTTGTGCACTAATATATTCATGGTTTTGTATGCTGCAAAAGCTTCCGAAACGTACCATATACCTTCGTATTTACCGGCTTTTCCCCATGAGTTTTTCATCATAAAATAAGGTTTACCGTTTTGGTCTTTGGCAACGCCGTAAATTACCATTCCGTGGTCGTCGGTGGTTTCCCAGTTATCAAATGCTTTCTGACGCATTTCTTGGGTTATTTCCATTTCTGGTAGTGGTTTAGAAGTGAGTTCTGCACGTCTGTCGGTTCTCGACATTCCTAACCAATGAGCCATATCCGAGCCTGTCAGTTCTGCACCACGTTCAGCATCGGGCATAACAGCTATACCGTTGCGTGTAAAACCGTCTTCGCTAACGTCGGAGCCCCAAGCAAAGGTGTAACCTGTGTTTACAGCGTTTCTCATCACTTCCATAAGTTCTTCTATAGGCAGATTGTACGACAAACCATTACGCCAATTATCTTGAATTTCTATAGAAAATTTTTCGTAAAAAGGGTGATGTGTGTAGCTTGTCAGCGAAATATAGTCGTCGGGATTAAGACCAAAGCTATCGGCGTAACTTCTGGGTGTATATGTTTTGCCGTTAACGGTAAATTCGGTAGGAAGTTTGCCCAAATATGTGTCGTAAATTGCTTCTAAAGGTTGTTTCCATAGGTGTGAAATTTTCGAAGATTTGGTGTTCACAACAGCATCAACGTATCCTTTTGCTGCAGCGTCAACGTAGTTGTGGTTAGCCAAGGTATCGCCGTACATAACACCTGCAGGCATAATGTGGTCGGGGACGATGCCGTAGTGTTTCCAGCAATACATAACGTCGTAGAAACTACCACCGGGCGAAAAACTTGACTCTCCGTGTAGTCGCACGTAATTTGTTGCACGGTCAATCATGGTGTGATACACCACAAACATTTCGGAAAAATCCTGCTCGCCTTTTCCCATACGTAGCAACTCAGCTTCAATAAACGATAGGGTAGAGTATGCCCAGCAGGTTGACGAACGGTTTTGATTTTTAATTGAAGTGATAGGAATTTCTTTTACGGTTGTAAAAACAAAACCTTCTTCTTTTTCTTTTTTGTCTTGAGCAAAAACGCTTATTGAAAGCGTCGCCAATAGTAATAATACTGTTAATTTTTTCATTGTGTAATTGTATTTTATTATTAATTTCTTTCCGAGTACAAAATTATAAAAAAAATGTTGATAATCTTGTTGGAAACAATCATTTATTATCCAACCTTTCTTCAATCAAATTCCATTTCCCACTTTTTTTACAGTTATTTGGAGTAATATAAGTGTTTCTATAATTATCTAATGTTATTAAATTTGCATTTTTATCATTAAGTTCTTTCACAGCTTCAAGCCACAATTTTTTGCCACGTGCAATTATAATTACCCTTTCTTGCTCAATAAGGTATTTTACAAGACGAACTGTAAATTTTTGGGTGTCCAAAAGTTCAGTAGTTATCGTATTGTACATATTTTTGTAATTTTGAGAAGTATAGCCGATATACTGCACCAAAGCAATTTTTGAATTAGCATTTTTAAATTTATCACGCAAGTGTTTTGTCCTTTTATCCCAATAAAAATCACTAATACTATTTCGGACAGGATTACTGGGAATAAACTCCGTGCTTTTCAGAGACATTGCTTCACATTGTTCCTTGATAAACTTCTTTTTTTCATCTTCATGTAAAGACTTATACATATCGTTGTTTTTTGCTTTAACGTATCCTGGATTTAGTGTTAAAATCACGATTTCTGCATCAAGTACATTACCCCAAAATGGCTCAGGTAATAATTTAAGTCTATATTTGTATAGTTTTTTGTCTTTATCTTGAATTTTATCATTAAAGCGTTTTATATACTCTTTGTCACCTGAATAAACGTTTTTTTTTAAAGGGAAATACGAATTGTCTTTTACCTTTTTGGCTACTTCAAGCCAAGGATTTTCTGCTAATAAATTTTCTATCTTATCTTTCATATCACAATTTGGTTATGTGTTTGTAATGTTAGATATTTATAATATTAATAGTTTTCTTATTTATCGTTTTTTTTTAAATTGTAGAATTTTTAAGTATAAATTATTAATAGTTCTTTGAAGTTTACAAATAGATATTTAAAACTGTTTTTTTTAATATTTTAATTCATTATATATATATTCAAAAGTAAAGTACAAAGGTAGCACCTTTTAAAGTATAAAACAGCAATCCTGCAAACTCATTTTTTATCATCTTTTTCAAATTAGAGGAAATTTTCCCTTAATTTCCCCTAATTTTCCCTAAAAATGGCATTTAGTTTCACATAGATGTCTAAAAGCATTAAAGTATTCGAAATAAATAAATTGTTAAATTTTAAGTTGCATATGACTTGGTTTATAAAAAAACATTAATATTGTGTTCTGAATAAATACCCAAGTTGAAAACTGTTTTAACTAAACCCAAAAACAATATAATTATGAATGAAACTAAAAAATTCGGTACATCTGCTGTTTATTTCACAGCCCTTTCTACAATTGTTGGCGCTATTGTTTTTTTACGTTTTGGATTTGCTGTGGGTACTGTCGGCTTGTGGGGAGCATTTATATTAATTATAATCGGGCACTTGGTTACCATTCCTACGGCTTTGGCTATATCCGAATTAGCTACCAACAAACGCGTTGAAGGCGGAGGCGAGTATTTTATTATTTCGCGCTCGTTCGGGCTCAATATTGGCGCAACTTTGGGTATGTTACTCTATCTTTCGCAAACAATTAGCGTAGCCTTTTATATTGTGGCTTTTACCGAAGCCTTTGAGTTTTTGTTTAATTACTTTCAAGCTAGTTACGGTATCATCCTTCCTAAACAGGTAATAAGCATACCCGCTATGCTAATATTGTCGGTAATTGTACTGACAAAGGGAGCAAATATGGGTTTGAAAGTTTTGTACATAGCCGGCTCACTTGTTTTGCTTGCTTTGTTTATGTTTTTCATAGGTAAACCCGTTGGTGGAGCAGGTGTAGATTTATACGAAGCTAATGCCACTTTAAAGAATACGGGAAGTATGTTTTTGGTCTTAGCCATTATATTTCCTGCATTTACGGGTATAACCGCAGGAGTGGGGTTGTCAGGCGATTTGAAAAATCCAGGGAAATCCATTCCTATAGGTACAACTTTGGCTACTCTTACCGGATTTGTTTTATATCTGATTATTTGTATAAAACTTGCATCCTCGGCTTCGCCGGACGCTTTATCGGATAATCAATTGATTATGGCTAATATCGCTATTGGCGGCAAAATTCTAATTCCTCTTGGTTTAGCTGCTTGTACCTTTACGTCGGCTTTAAGTTCCGTTATGGTTGGACCTCGCACCTTGCAGGCTCTCGCGTTAGACGATTCGCTACCTATAAGGAAAAGCAATAAATGGCTTAGCCAAACCCGAAAAAGAGATAATGAACCCGTTAATGCTTCAATAGTTACTTGCTTGATTGCAATAGTTTTTGTTGCATTCGGAAGTGTTGACTCGGTTGCGCAAATCATATCTATGTTCTTCTTAGTTACATACGGAAGTCTGTGTTTGATATCTTTTCTACACCACTTCGGTTCTTCTCCGTCGTACCGTCCTACATTTAAGTCGAAATGGTATATCTCGCTTGCAGGATTTATTATTTCTATATGGGCAATGTTCCAAATCAGCTTTATATACACAGTTATAGCGTATATAGCCATAATAGGTTTGTATATCTACATGGAGCATTATCACAGCGACCGCAAAGGATTTTCGGCTATATTTGCCAATACGCTTTTCCAAATGAATAGAGGCTTGCAAATATATCTTCAAAACAAGAGAAAAAGAGCCTCTGAAGAATCTACAACGGAAGAAGAGTGGCGTCCTAGTGCAATATGTATTTCCAGAAACACTTTTAGACGCGATGCTGCTTTAAAACTACTCAACTGGATTTCGTACAAATACGGATTTGGCACATATTTGCATCTGATAGACGGCTACTACTCAAAAAAGACTAACGAACAGGCTAAAGCCGAGTTAGAGCGTTTGCTTAATAATCTAGACACATCAAATCAGGTGTATATCGATACACTTATTTCGCCTTCGACCACTTCGGCTATATCGCAGTCTATACAAACTCCCGGAATTGCAGGAATGGAAAATAACATGGTTATTTTCGAGTATTTGAAAAGCGACCCTGAAGCAGACTTGAAAGATATAATAACCAATTTCCGCATGGTAAATGCAGGAGGATTTGATGTCTGTATTTTGGGTACAAGTCGCAAGCCAATTATATACAAGAACGGTATTCACATTTGGGTTCCCAGCTTCGATACCGAAAATACCAACCTGATGATTTTATTAGGCTTTATTATAATGGGTCACCCAAGCTGGAAAAAAGCCAATATTAAAATCTTTAATATCTGCTACCCTCATGAGACTGAAGAAATCAGGAAAAACATGAACGAGCTGATTAGCAGCGGTCGTTTGCCAATTACCGAAACCAATATAGAAATTATTGAGCGTGACGAAAACGTTTCGGTAAAGGAAATCATAAACAAAAGGTCGTTGGATGCCGGACTAACCATGCTTGGCTTTAATGAAAACGCATTTAAGAAAGACGATGATATTTCATTTTTCGAAGGATACGACAATGTTGGAAATGTTCTGTTTGTGCATTCGAATGGAGAGAAGGTGATTAGTTAACATTACGGTTAATAGTTATAAATTTGAAAAACCAATCTCTGTACGCAGAGTAGAAACAAAAATAGCGGTAAAACTCTGTCTTTCCGCTATTTTTAATTATCGATTATGCTTACAGATTACTTTACTTCTTCAAAGTCCACATCGGTTACTTCGTCGTTGTTAGGGCTATCGCTGCCTGCGGAGCTGTCGGTAGGTCCTTGCTGACCTGCATCGGCACTGCCAGTATTTCTGTACATTTCTTCGCTGGCTGCTTGCCATATTTGGTTTAGTTCAGCCATAGCAGCGTCGATAGCAGCAATATCTCTGTTTTTGTGAGCTTCTTTAAGTTTATTTACACCGTTTTGTATAACTTCTTTTTTGTCGGCTGGAAGTTTATCGCCAAACTCTTTAAGTTGTTTTTCCGTTTGGAAAATCATGCTGTCGGCTTGGTTAATCTTATCAGCTTCTTCTCTGAGTTTCTTGTCAGCTTCGGCGTTTGCTGCGGCTTCTTCTTTCATACGTTTGATATCATTATCCGAAAGTCCCGAAGATGCTTCAATTCTAATCTGTTGCGATTTGCCTGTTCCTTTATCTTTAGCCGAAACGTTTAGAATACCGTTTGCGTCGATATCGAAGGTAACTTCAATTTGTGGAATACCTCTCATAGCCGGAGCAATACCGTCTAAGTGGAAACGACCTATACTCTTATTGTCTTTAGCCATAGATCTTTCTCCTTGTAACACGTGTATTTCAACTGAAGGCTGATTATCAGCTGCGGTACTGAATATCTCCGATTTTTTTGTCGGGATGGTAGTGTTAGCGTCAATAAGTTTTGTCATAACTCCGCCTAAGGTTTCAATACCAAGCGATAGAGGTGTAACGTCAAGAAGAAGTACGTCTTTTACTTCGCCTGTCAGAACGCCGCCTTGAATAGCAGCACCTATAGCCACAACTTCGTCGGGATTAACGCCTTTTGAAGGAGCTTTTCCGAAGAATTTTTCTACTGCGTTCTGTATAGCCGGAACACGTGTAGAACCTCCAACCAAAATGATTTCGTCTAAGTCGCTCACATCAATGCCTGCATCCTTAACGGCTATGCGGCACGGCTCTATAGAAGCTTTTACCAAATCGTCGATAAGTTGTTCAAATTTAGCTCTGGTTAATTGTCTGACAAGGTGCTTTGGAATACCGTCAACAGGCATAATGTACGGAAGATTTATTTCCGTTGTAGTTGAACTTGAAAGTTCTATCTTAGCTTTTTCTGCAGCTTCTTTCAATCGTTGCAAAGCGATAGGATCCTTTCTGAGGTCTATGTTTTCGTCTTTCATAAATTCTTCGGCAAGCCAATCCATAATTCTATGGTCAAAGTCGTCACCGCCAAGGTGAGTGTTGCCGTTAGTAGATTTTACTTCAAAAACTCCATCGCCTAATTCCAATATAGATATATCAAAAGTACCGCCACCTAAGTCGTACACGGCAATTTTCATATCTTTGTTTTTCTTATCAAGACCGTATGCCAATGCAGCTGCTGTAGGCTCGTTGATGATACGTCTGACTTTAAGTCCTGCAATTTCGCCGGCTTCTTTTGTAGCCTGACGTTGTGAGTCGTTAAAGTAAGCCGGTACTGTAATAACAGCTTCGTTAACGGTTTGTCCTAAGTAGTCTTCGGCGGTTTTCTTCATTTTCTGAAGAACCATTGCCGATAACTCCTGCGGAGTATAATTGCGGTCGTCGATTTTAACACGTGGAGTATTATTTTCGCCTTTAACAACTTCGTAAGGGATACGTGGCAATTCGCTTGCTATACGGTCGTAGGTTTCGCCCATAAAACGTTTGATTGAAAAAACTGTCTTTTTTGGGTTTGTTATAGCCTGACGTTTTGCCGGGTCTCCGATTTTCCTTTCGCCGTTGTCAGTAAAGGCAACTATTGAAGGTGTCGTGCGTTTTCCTTCGCTATTCTGAATTACTACAGGCTCATTGCCTTCCATAACCGATACGCACGAGTTTGTTGTTCCTAAGTCTATTCCTATTATTTTTCCCATTTTATTTATATTATTTAAAATTTTATTAAAAGTTTATTATTTCGATTTCGTACCCTTATGTTGTCAATCATTATGCCACGATGCAATTTTTTAACCTAAAAACTGAAATTTTAAGGCTGTGTTAATTTCAACAGATTGAAAATCAGTGTATTGAAGTAAAAAACGAGAAAAATACGGCAAATGACAAAATGACACTTTCCGATTTTGACAAGTGAAATAATACGACTTTTAAACAGTTATTACTTTAAATTAATAAGGGATAAATTTAAGAGGTTGCATAGCTTCTTCGGATGTTAATATAAATTCGGTACTTTTACTTACATCGTATGTTCTGACTATTTGTCTTCGCGAAGCAAAAATACCATATCCATTATTTATATTAGTGTACATTGGTGTTTCAATAATTGAGTTTCCGCTGTTTTTAGCGGCATCTAAGTATATGCTCAAATTTTCGTCAATAGCAGTTAGCGTAAGCTCAAATTTGTGAACCAAACGCTTTTTTATAGCATTTTCTATGTTTGGGTCGGAGTAGGGAATAGCGAATAAACAGTAATTATAGAATTCTATTCCTAAAAATGAGACACGCGAACGTCCGCTTCCGGAAGTATTAGAGCCCATAACTTCGGGTAGGCTCCATTTAATTTTCGAATAGCTTGTGTCAAAATTACTTCTTAATTCCTTGTAGTGAAAAACTATATCAAGTTTGTAGCGTTTAGCATGATTTGAATTTGAAAATTCAATATCGGTTCTTCTGTCTTTGCTATTATTAATGCTAAATGTGTAGCCGGTAACATTATACGATGTGAAGTTGAAGTTGCCAAGGGGTTTTGTTTCGGCAGAAGTAATGTTTTCGCTGGCAGAATTATCGACAATAAGTTTGTACGTATGGTCATTATTGATTAAGAAGTCGGCTTTATATACTATTTGTTTTGGTGCGTAGAAATCGCCTTCTTTTTTGTTGTACAGAGTAATAGTGTCGAAGATAATTTCAACAACACCATTAGCCGAAGAATCCATAATTTTAACAACGGCGTTGTTTATAAACGAAGAGTCTAAAATTTTGGCATATTCAATAGCGCTATTTTCTCCCAAAAATGCTTTGTTAATTCTAAGGTAGTGAGTTGTATCTTGATAGTCTAATATGCCATGAACAATATTTATTTCCTTATATTCCGCATTAAGGTCGAAGTCGTTTTTGCACGATAAAAATGTAAAAATAATAAGGGTTATGCCAAAGATTTTAAAAAAAATTCTATTCATAATATACGGTCAGTGTAGCTTGTTTAATGTTTTAAGTAACAAACCTGCAAAGTTAAAAAAAATCTAAAACCAAAAGCATAATGCCGATTAAAAATAAAGTTTAACTTTGTGGCGTTTTCTAAAAAGAATAAAAATGGAAAGTAAATTCAAACAACTACCACGTATAACAACTCTTGTACTACAAGAAATGAAAAACAGCGGTGAAAAAATTTCTATGCTCACTGCTTATGATTATGCAACAGCGAAGCTTATGGATAAAGCGGGAATAGATTCTATTTTGGTTGGCGATTCGGCTGCAAATGTTATGGCAGGTTATAAAAGCACCCTACCTATAACCTTAGACGAAATGATTTATCATGCTAAATCAGTTGTGCGTGCCGTAAGTAGGGCATTGGTTGTAGTTGACATGCCTTTTGGAAGCTATCAGGGAAATTGGAAAAAGGCTTTAGACGGAGCCATCAGAATAATGAAAGAAACCGGTGCAAGTGCTTTAAAATTAGAAGGTGGCGTTGAAATAGCCGATTCTGTTAAAAGCATTATTGATGCAGGAATTCCTGTTATGGGACATTTGGGACTCACACCGCAGTCGATAAACAAATTCGGTTCATATACCGTTAGAGCAAAAGACGATAAGGAAAGTAAAAAATTAATAGAAGATTCGCGTCTGTTGGAAGAACTTGGATGTTTTGGAATTGTTTTAGAAAAAATTCCTGCAATATTGGCTGAAGAAGTAACTCGCAATGCCGAAATTCCTATTATAGGTATTGGAGCCGGTAGCGGTGTAGATGGGCAAGTCTTAGTTTTTCAGGATATGGTAGGCATTACTCAAGATTTTTCTCCACGTTTCCTACGCCGATATGCCAATCTTAATACTGATATAATAGACGCAGTGCAAAGATACATTGCCGATGTAAAAGCAGTTAATTTTCCTAATGCCGATGAGCAATACTAATAGCGTTAGCAATACATCAAATAACAATAGAATAGATAAAGAATTAGAAATACTTTTTGAGGATAATCATATTATCGTTATAGATAAAAAATCGTCGCAACTTGTGCAGGGCGACCGTACCGGCGATGATTCGTTAAGCGATTTTGTTAAAAATTATCTGAAAGTTAAGTATAACAAACCCGGCAATGTATTTTTGGGAGTAGTTCATCGTATCGACCGTCCTGTAAGCGGTATTGTGGTTTTTGCCAAGACTTCAAAAGCATTAACCCGATTGAATAATATGTTCAGAAGTTCGGAAGTGTCGAAAAAATATTTAGCTGTTGTAGAAGGAACTCCACCCAAAACAGAGGATATGCTTATAAATCATTTGCTTCGCAACAGCGATAAAAACAAGAGCTTTGTTGTATCGTCGGGAACTCCAAATTCAAAAGAAGCTAAATTGAAATACAAGTTACTAGCTACAGGCAAAACACTATCGTTATTGGAAGTTGAGTTGCTTACCGGTCGTCATCATCAAATACGTTGTCAGCTTGCCAACATTGGCTGCATTATAAAAGGCGATGTTAAATACGGCTCAAAACGTACAAACGGCGATGGTTCAATTTCGCTTCATGCGTATAGTCTTAAATTTATCCATCCGGTCAGCAAGCAAGAAGTTAGCATAACTTCAAAACCATTGGACAAGGAATATTTTAATTTGTTTCGCGATAGCATGCTACAACTGTAAATTACTACGATTTTGATACATATAAATATATGATTATGTTTTTTTAACAAATCTGTTTTGTGCTGTAAACATTTTCGTCAAAATTTGGCAAAGTATTTGTTTAAGTTGCAATGAAATAATTTGTAAATATTAATTTAAAAACTATAAACCATTATGAAAAAGATTGGACTTTTTTACGGGTCAACAACCGGAAATGCCGAAAACGTTGCAAATATTATAGCCGACAAGATAGGCAGAGATAAAGTAGAAGTATTTAATGTAGCTGATATAGATATAGCCGAATTAGTAAATTTCGACAACTTAATTTTAGGAACATCAACCTGGGGTTTTGGCGATTTGCAAGACGACTGGGAAGTGTTACTATCTGATTTGGAAGAATTGGACTTGAGTGGAAAAAACGTAGCTCTTTTTGCAGTTGGCAATTCGCAAAGCAACTCCGATTCGTTTTGCGGAAGCATGAGTCATTTGTACAATGCAATAAAAGAGAACGGTCCTAAAATTATTGAAGGAGTTTCTGTTGAAGGTTATTCTTTCGATGAGTCGGATTCGGTTATCGACGACAAATTTGTCGGATTGGCTATTGATGAAGACAATGAAAGCGATTTAACTGAAGGTAGGGTTGATAACTGGCTAAAAACAGTGCTACCAAATTTTAGTTAATAAAATTGTTAATGTTAATTCCCCAAAAGAGCTGTCTTGATGTGAGACGGCTCTTTTTTTTGTTATTATTGATAATAAGGCTTAACAGGTCATTAAATAGTCGGTATACCAATTCATTACAGCCTTTCTTTTGGCAATTTTATTCTATTTCCTTTTATGTTCTTTTGTGTTATTTCGTTCAGTATTAATTTTAAAGGTACTCAATGCTCTCGTACCGTTTATACGGTACTCGGGTGACACAAAAGAACCAAAAAGTCAAGGCTGACATTTCTTTTCTGAATTACGTTCTCATAAATCCTAAGTTCGTGCGGGTGATTTCCGAGCAAGCTCGGAATTTCCCGTTCTCACTAAGGATTTATTTCGAACTCCATTCAGAAGAAATGTATGCCATCTTTTAAAAGCTAAATTTTTGGCTATTGCTTTTCTTACTATAACAGGTAATCTAAACGAAAAGAGTGAAGTTCGTTTATCACAAAACAGCCAAACAAAATCGCAAACACTCAAAACTCGAAACTCATAACTAGAAACTCCCCGAACCACGCACCACGCAACTCGTGCCGCCAAAGGCTAAGAGCCAATAGCCAACAGCCACCTTGTAGTTAAAGATATTTATTAGATAACAATAAAAAACTACCTATTTACAATAACCTTCCTAGTAACCGTACAGTTTTGCGTTTCAATTTTCAGACTGTAAACTCCGTTATCTAAGTTATGATATAAACAGTTATTGCTAATATTTTTGCTTCCGAAAACAAATCTGCCTGAAACATCAAAACATATTACCGATTTTATAGGCGACAGGGTTTCAATATTTATAATGTTTCCTGTAACAGGATTAGGATAAATGTTTACTTCCGGATTTTCAAAGTCATTGATATTAGTATAATCAACACATGTAATGTCGATATCCCATCCGCTTTCGGTTACAGCATCATTAGATATAAATTGAAAGGTTAGTGCATTATCCGAATTTGATGAGCTAATATCGTTGGGCAATGTACTTCCGCAAAGTTCTGCAATAACTGCAGCATTTGTGTCAGCTCCGTTGTAAACAATAAGTTTGTCAATGCAGTTGCCACCAATTTCTTCGGTATTAAAACTGTTGAACTTAGCACAAATTTTATGATTGGGTCTGTCTGCAACAAAAGTGATTGTTCTATTTTGGTTGTTGCTGTAGTTATTTTCCAAGCCGCCGTCGTCAACAAATTTAGCTTCGCATAAGCTATAAGTTTTGTTGTTGGATATATGCCAAGGCATGACTTCAACATAATTATCTTCAAAAACGCTATGGGTGAAAGAACCTTTGTAAGCAATGAGTTTTACTGAAAAGTTTCCACTTTCGGGATACGTAACAACAGGATTGAAGTTCACTGATGTAGCTGGGATTCCGCCTTCGAAGTGCCATCTTAAGCTGTCGGGGTTGCCGGCAACCAAACTCTCGTACGCAATGCTGCCGTCAATATAGGTTCTGTTTGTATCGGAAGTAAAATTGGCGTGTAACGCGCCATTGTACAGTTGTACGTCTAGAATTGTAGTTTCAAAATCATTAACGGTAACCTGAAAAGTTTTAGGGGTATAACTGAAAGCCGAATAGGTAACATCGTAAGTACCGGCTTTTAAATATCGATGATAATCACCTACATCTTTATCGGTATACACAAACGAGTTATCTTTATCGTGCAAAGCTATATTAACTTTGGCGTATAAAGGGGCGCCGGTGATGGAGTCGGTAACAACACCGTGCAGTCCGTATTGGGCTTGCTCTATATGATTTAAAAACGAGCGATAATTATATTCCCAATGGTTATTGAGCTGACTTGTTGGCAGTAGCTTAGTATTTGAAATTTCTAGAGTAAATTCTCTGCAATTTTGAAAATAATTCATATAGTCTTGCCTTCCGCCGTTTATGCTATACCATTGGTATCCGTTTATTATACCGTTATTAAAGCCGCTGAAATAGTTGTAAGGCGAGTATTTGTGGACGGTATCGACGTATTCTCTCGAAATAAACTTCCACCAGTTGTCGTCGGCAGTAAGTTTCGACCATGTATCCCATGGGTAGTTGGCAACTTCGGCTCCACCGTGAAAATTAGCTCCCATGCCGAAATTATTATTATCGGCAAGGTTCATAAACGCAATAGTTTCTTCTTGCCATGGGTTTCCGTCGGGGTGCGGACCGTCTTTTGGGTCGGGGTAGTTTCTGTTAAGGTCGACGTTGTTGGCATTGTATCTGGTAGCTCCGTTAACGGTGTGGTTACCTGCGCGGTACGTGCCGTTGGGATTTGCCAACGGGAAAATGACAATGTCGGTGTTGTTAACAATATCGGTAACACGCGGCAATACGCCGTAATTAGACAGCAGGTAATCTATGAGTCGGAGCATAAGCACATAACCTGTTGTTTCGTCGCCATGCATTGTAGCTGAGTATAAAAACTCCGGCTCGTTTTCTTGTTCGTTAACATTATCTGAAATTCTGACACCTATGAGCCTTCTACCGCTTTGTAAAGTGTCTATAATCAGAAGTTTACATATATCGGGGTAGTCGTTGGCAAAATCATGCATCATAGTCTCAAAGCCCTCGTAAGTAGGGTAGTAGTCCCAAGCATAGCTTCCTTTGACATAATCGGCAGTTTTTACGCTGTAAAGCAATGAAGGCGGTGTCAAAGTCTTTATATCTATATTATAGTCGAGTATTTTATCAAATCCTTTTTGATTAGAATAGGCGAAAACCGTATCATTAACGATCTTGTCTATAGAAATGTATTTTGAGATTTGTTTAGTCAGCTCTACATCGCTATTAGGGAAGCAGAAAAACACTTCACCTCTTTGAGAAATATAGTTTTGAGCTTTTTGGTATTCGGTTAAACTTTGGCTATTGGAGTTGTTTGTGTACATCAATAGCGACACGAACAAGGAGCAGAATAGTAAATATAAATTTTTGCGCATGGTTGTGTGTTATAGATTTGTGTAATTATTTTTTGTTTAAAGTTTCAATTATGCTTGCAATATTATTGTATAAAGTTTTTTCTACTTTAACGAGAGGTAGTCTGACATATTGTTGTATAAGTCCTAATATTTCCAGAGCAGCTTTAATTCCCGATGGATTTCCTTGTTCGAAAATAGCATTGACAAAGTCTAACATTTTGTAGTGTAGCGGAACAGCTTTTTCCAAGTTCTTGTCTAAGGCAAAGTTAACCATTTGTGATACAATATCGGGAAATGCGTTTGCAGCAACCGATATAACGCCATCGCCACCGGCGGCGATAATAGGCAACGCCAAAAGATCATCGCCGGAAATTACCAAAAAGTTATCGGGTTTGTTTTTAATAATACTCATAACTTGAGCCATATTTCCGCTGGCTTCTTTAATGCCTATAATATTCGGAAACTCCTGAGCAATTTTAAGTGTAGTTTCGGCAGTCATATTAACCGAAGTTCGTCCCGGCACATTGTACATAATGATTGGCAAAGGACAAGCAGCCGAAATATTTTTATAGTGATAATACAAACCTTTTTGCTGAGGCTTGTTGTAACAAGGCGTAACCGACATAATAGCTTGAAAGGATTCTATTAACGTGGAGTGATGAAACGTGTTTATTACTTCTTGGGTATTATTGCTTCCAACTCCCAAAACTAGAGGCAGTCGATTGTTAACAACTTCAACTATGTATGAAGAAACGGCTAGTTTTTCTTCTTTCGACAAAGTTACCGCTTCGCCTGTCGTACCCAGTACTACAATGTATGAAGCCTTGCCTTTAATTATGTGCTCGACTAAATTTTCTAAGGACGAAAAGTCGACAGTGCCGTGCTTGTGAAATGGTGTAACTATGGCAACACCGGTGCCTTTAAATACATTATTCATTTTATTCAGTTTTTAGTTTTTGTAAATAATTTATTGTCGTTTGTGTATATTCTGCAAAAGTGTCGTCATTTTTGTCGTAGTGTATCATTAAGTTAAAACAATCGTGGTTTTCGGTGAAGGGACCCACTTTGCAGTTGGAATTTATTTTTTTTATTATAAGTTTCTGAAAAGGAGTAAAATCAATAGGGTAGCATATGCTTAAATAATATGAATCGGATAGGATTTTTTTTATGCTATCAATTTTTGGTTGCAATTTGTATGAAAAATCGTATAATCCGATTGTGTGTATATTTTCGTTAGAATTTAGTGCATTCAATTTTTTCTTTTCTGAAAAAACAATACACATGGCGTTAATATTCAAACTCTTAAATTGATTTATTATGTTATTGAACATTCCCAAATTGGTAGCATTATTAATTTGCCCAATCAACAAAACATCTGAAACTTCGTTGAAGTCGAAGTTTATAGGTTTATCAATGACTTCAGATGTTTTTTTTAAGTAATAATTGACAAATATGTTTTTTATCAAATTCATTATTTAACAATAATTTTATATAATATTATTAATATGTATAACTTTGTTGCAAGTTGACAAATGTAATAAATTTTAAAAAACATTTTATTAAAATAAATTTATTTTAGGAAAATGTTAAATTAGCAAATTATTTTATCACACTTATTAAATATTTATTATTATGAAAACAACAGATACCGAAATTCCCAATGAACAAAATCTCTTTAGGTTTGAAAACCTAAGAGTATACAACAAAGCTATTGAACATAGTGTTTTTGCGAAACAAGTATTGTCGAGTTCGGTAAGCTCTGATGCCGAATTTATCAATAAAATTTTGGAAGCCTCGGTAGCAATACCTGTTTACATTGCATCAGGCTGTTTGAAAAGTAAAATGGAATTTATAAAAGGTTTAAAACGTGCAAAATACACTTTGGTTGAAAGCGTGGTACATGTTACCATTGCTGCCAATTTGAACTATATCACGTCAGATGTAGAAACAGAATTAAGAAATCAATTAATAGAGTTGGTTAAGATGATAGGAGCCTTAATTAATTCATTACGAAGAAATAATAATAACAATAACTCAAACTCATGTGAGTAAAAATAAATAAATTTTTAACTTAAATAAATTAAAACAAATATGACAAAAATTCGTGCCTTTCAAGGACTACTACCACCTGTAGAAATTGCTAAAAAACTTGCATCGCGTCCGTACGACGTGTTGAACTCTGCCGAAGCTAGAATTGAAGCTAAAGGAAATCCTTATTCATTGCTAAGGGTTACAAAAGCTGAAATCGATTTACCCGAAGGTGTTGACGAACACAGTGATGAGGTATATGCAAAAGTTGTTGAAAACTTTCAAATGTTTCAGGATAACAAATGGCTTGTTAGAGATACAAAGCCGAATTTGTATCTGTATGCTCAAACAATGGATGGTCGTACTCAATACGGTTTGGTTGCTTGTGCAAATATCGATGATTACTTTAATGAAAAAATCTTAAAGCACGAACTTACTCGTAAAGATAAAGAAAGAGACAGAATGATTCACGTTAGAATTACAAATGCCAACGTCGAGCCTGTTTTCTTTACTTATCCTCCTCACAAAAGAATTGATGAAATTATAGCCAACGTGGTTGATACCAAGAAACCATTGTACGACTTTGTTGCCGACGACGGTTTTGGACATCACTTTTGGATTATAGACGACGACAATGTTATAAACGAAATAGTTGATATTTTCGACAAAGATATTCCTTACTTGTATGTAGCCGACGGTCACCACCGCACAGCTGCAGCTGCATTAGTAGGACAAGAAAAAAGGGCTAATAATCCTAATCACAGAGGTGATGAAGAATACAACTATTTTATGGCTGTTATTTTCCCCGCCGACCAACTTAAAATAATTGATTACAACAGAGTTGTAAAAGATTTGAACGGACTTACAGAGGAAGAATTTTTTGAGAAATTGAGAAAGAACTTCGATATTGTTGAAGTTGGAACCGAAATTTACAGACCAAACAAATTGCATAACTTTTCAATGTACATAAGCGGAAAATGGTACAGTATGACTGCAAAAGAAGGAACATACAACGACGACGATCCTATTGGCGTGCTTGATGTTACTGTTTTGTCGAACTTAGTATTAGACGAAATACTTGGCATTAAAGACCTACGTACCAGCATGCGTATCGATTTTGTTGGCGGTATCAGAGGTTTGGGCGAGCTTAAAACCAGAGTCGATTCGGGCGAAATGAAAGTTGCTTTTGCACTTTATCCTGTTACTATGCAACAACTTATCAATATTGCCGATAGCGGCAATATTATGCCACCCAAAACTACTTGGTTTGAACCTAAATTAAGAAGCGGTTTGGTTGTTCATACTTTGGACTAAATTTTTATTAAATGAAAATAGTAGATAATTTTCTTAACATCAGACAATCTATACCGTCTGATGTTAAGATTGTTGCAGTTTCAAAACTAAAACCCCTTGAAGATATTCTTTGTTTGTACAACAACACCGGACATCGCATATTTGGCGAGTCTCGAGCTCAGGAGTTGGTTGTTAAAAACGAAAATATCAACATTGAGGATATTCAGTGGCATTTTATTGGTAATTTTCAGACCAACAAGGTAAAACAAATTCTACCAATAATCACGCTAACACATAGTGTAAGCAATGTTAGATTGTTAAACACGATAAATAAAGTTGCTTCGAATAATAATTTTAAGGCAAAATGCCTATTACAGTTTCATATTGCCGAAGAAGAAACCAAACAAGGTTTTGATATTGATGAAGTTTTGAAACTATTTGATAAAGATTTTTTTGCAAAATATCCAAACGTTGATATTGAAGGCGTTATGGGAATGGCTACTTTTACAGACGATGAAATTGCCATTGCAAAAGAGTTTAAACTATTGAGAAGTTATTTTGATAGATTAAAAAACGAGTTCTTCTCAGACAGAGATTCGTTTGCCGAAATATCTATGGGTATGAGCAACGACTACAAAATAGCAATAGCCGAAGGCAGTACAATGGTCAGAATTGGTTCATCTATTTTTGGAGAAAGAAATTAGTAATGAGTAAAAAAGTACACTTTATTGCAATAGGAGGCAGTGCCATGCATAACTTGGCTATTGCTCTTAAAATTAAAGGATACGACGTTACAGGTAGCGACGACGAGATTTTTGATCCGGCTCGTACAAATCTCAGCAAACACGGCATACTACCTGAAAATGTGGGCTGGTTTCCCGATAAAATCGATAATTCAATCGATGAGATAATACTTGGCATGCACGCCAAAGGCGATAATCCCGAGTTGCATAAAGCAAAGGAGCTTGGAATACCTATTTACTCTTTTCCCGAATATATTTACAAACAAAGTTTGGATAAAACCCGTGTTGTTATTGGTGGAAGTCATGGCAAAACCACAATTACAGCTATGATACTTCACGTGCTAAACAAACTGAACATAGATGTCGATTACTTGGTTGGTGCTAAATTAGAAGGTTACGAAGTTATGGTTAAACTCACCACTGACAATAAATACATTGTTTTGGAAGGAGACGAATACCTGACTTCAGCCATGGACAAACGTCCAAAGTTTCACGTATATATGCCAGATGTCGCAGTTGTTAGCGGTATAGCTTGGGATCATGCCAACGTGTTTATAACTTTTGAAGACTATTTGCGGCAGTTTGAAATATTTATGCAACTTATTCCCGAAAACGGAACATTAATCTACTGCAACGACGACGAAAATATCGTAAAACTGATTGAAAATAATGATTTTGCTTGCAAAAACATTATTTCGTACAATTTACCAAAACACGAAGTCAGAAACGGAAAAACAACCATTACCAGCGACAGCGGAAATCAATATACTATATCGGTTTTTGGTAAACACAACTTGCTTAATATAGAGGCGGCTAAAAATGTTTGTTCGCAACTTGGCGTAAGCGAAGAAGATTTTTACAATGCTATTTCCGATTTTAAAGGAGCTTTAAACCGATTGCAAAAAGTGTATGAAAATTCTCAATCGGTGGTGTATAAAGATTTTGCTCATTCGCCTTCAAAACTTATGGCAACGCTAAATGCTGTCAAGGAGCAATATCCCGAACGCAGATTGATTGCGTGTTTTGAACTCCACACATACAGCAGTCTGAGCAAAGAGTTTTTGGTAAATTATAAAAACACCATGCAAAAAGCCGATGTCGCACTTGTGTACTTTTCGCCACACGCACTACAGCTCAAACGATTACCCGATTTAGATGCGGAATATGTAAAAGAGCAATTCGGACGAAACGACCTTAACGTCGTAACCAACCCGACTGATTTAAAACAATTTTTACTAAACCAAAACTACAACAATACCAACTTGTTGATGATGAGTTCGGGGAATTGGGATGGACTGAAGATTGAAGAGTTTTTTGGCTTTTAGCTTTTGGCTGTTAGCCTTTAGCCGTTGGCTGTTAGCTGTTGTTGAAGTGGTTTGTGTTGTGCTTTCATTTTTTAGATATTTCATAATCACATAACGAAAAAATAATTTGAAATGATTTGTAAATTAATGTTAATTTGTTAATTTTGTGTCAATTAATTAAATCATGAATCATTAAACAGTTGTTTTACTATGAAATCAAAGATAACAATATTTAGCCTAGTATTAGTGTTGTTAATGACAGGCGGTTGCAAAAAAATAGGCACCAAATTACTCTTGGTATACTCAGGAGCGCATGAGCCGAGAATTGAAACCACAGAGTCTTTACGCAAATACATGCAAAAGAAAGATATGACATCGGATAATGTGTTTACAACTCAGAATTTAGATAGTTTTCAAAATCAAATGTCTCTTTCAGGTGGAGGTGTACCAGAAGTTTTAATATTTAGTAAAAATTTAGATAATATCACTTATCGCGATACTATTCTAGATTGTAATGCGCCTGCTTTTAGAGCCATTTTAGGATTAGATAAAAATAAAACATATAAGATAAACGAAAATTTTAATTTTGACGATATTAACACAGGGTTGTGCGACTTAGAAGGTAACCCAACCACAATAACCGTAGATAATAATGCTGACTTTATAGTTGTTATTTATTGGGCAAAATATGTTGGCAAACTAAACAAAGAACAAGTTAATGTTATGGAAAAAGACGCAATTGATAACACAAATGCAAATATACAGGTGGTAAAAATTAACTTGGACTATCAATCATTTTGGGGATTGGATGAGGATGATTATCCCGAAATAAAATTTTGAGACGTAATATAAAAAGATTGAAACCTTAAAAGCCAATGTTTACCGCGCTCGATTTGCAAAATCGAGCGAGCGGTGGGAATTGGGATGGCTTGAAGATTGAAGAGGTTTTTAGATTTTAGCTTTTGGCGGTACGTGCTGCGTGTTGCGAGTTGCGTGTTGCGTGTTGCGTGTCGTGTGTCGTGTAGTTTATGGCTGATCAAAGTGCAAAAAGGTGCGTTAGCACCGAACAATTTATAGTATAAATTATTATTACATTAAAGGTGCGTAAG
>JAQVEX010000010.1 GCA_028697555.1 Lentimicrobiaceae bacterium
AAGCAATTGCCAGAGCTATAATAGGCGTTTTTACAGGCTCCAAAAAAGGTGGGGGTAGCACAATTACACAGCAGTTGGCAAAAAACTTGTTTCCAAGAAAATATAATCAAAATATATTTGGTACGGTGTACTCTAAAGCCAAAGAATGGATTGTTGCACTCAAACTTGAACGTAATTACACCAAAGAAGAAATTATAGCATTATATTTCAATACTGTTGATTTCGGAAGCCTTTCGTACGGCATCAAATCTGCAGCCAAAACCTACTTCGATAAAGCTCCTATAGAGCTGAACGCACAAGAATCGGCTACGCTTGTGGGTATCCTTAAAGCTCCGAGTTACTTCCACCCTGTAAGAAACACCCAAAGAGCTATTGACAGACGCAGCGTTGTGCTTAACCAAATGCGCAAAGCCGATTTTATAACTAAACATGAATACGATTCAATAAAAATGCTGCCCTTGGATGTTTCCAGCTTTACACTGCAAGTCCACGACTTAGGAACGGCAACGTATTTCAGAGAATTTTTGCAAAAAACATTGAGTGCAAAAAAACCTAATCCTAAAAACTATGTGGATAGAGCCGATTATACCGCCGATTCGCTGCGTTGGGAAAGAGACCATTCATACGGCTGGCTTGAAAAAAACAGAAAAGCCGACGGCTCCAAATATAACTTGTACAAAGACGGACTCAAAATATACACAACCATTAACTACAGCATGCAACAATACGCCGAAGAAGCTGTAAACGAGTACTTTTCGGAATATTTGCAACCTACCTTTTTCGAACATTGGAAAGACAGAAAAAATGCTCCTTACGATATGTGGGATACTAAACAAATCGACATGCTTATTGAAAATGCTATTAAACGTAGCTCCCGATACCAAAACATGAAGAAAAACAATGTCCCCGACGACTCTATTTCTTTGGCTTTTAGTACTCCTATCAAGATGTCAGTTTTTTCGTGGAATGGCGATATTGATACTGTTATGACTCCGTTAGATTCTATTAAATACCACAATTGGTTTTTGCAAACCGGACTTATGTCTGTTGAGCCTCAATCGGGTTTTGTAAGAGCCTACGTCGGTGGTATCAATTACAGGCATTTCCAATACGACCACGTTACTCAGGGCAGACGTCAGGTTGGCTCTACTTTTAAACCGTTTGTTTACACTGTTGCCATACAAGACGGACAAATGACTCCTTGCACGCGATTGGCTAACGTGCCTGTTAGAATTGAATCGGGTGGGCAAATTTGGGAGCCTAAAAACTCAAGTAAATACAAGGAAAATGAGATGATTACTCTTAAAGATGCCTTAGCCAATTCAGTTAACTGGATATCCGCAGCTTTAATTAAAACTTATTCTCCGCAATCAGTTATTAATATCTGTCGGAAAATGGGTATTTATAGTCCTATTCCCAATGTACCTGCAATATCTTTGGGCTCAGCCGATTTATCGTTGTACGAAATGGTTGGTGCAATGAGCACCTTCGCCAACAAAGGTATATACATGCAACCTCTTTTTATTACTCACATCGAAGATAAACACGGCAACGTTATTTCGCACTTTATCCCTTACCAAAACGAAGCTATGAACGCTCATACAGCGTACAATATGATAGGATTGCTACAAGGTGTTGTTGAATCGGGTACAGGTGTACGTTTAAGATACCGATACGGTTTGAATAACCCTATTGCAGGAAAAACGGGAACTACGCAAAATAACTCCGACGGTTGGTTTATGGGTATTACCCCCGATTTAGTTACGGGCGTTTGGGTTGGCGGAGTTGAACGTACGGTTAGGTTTAGAGCTACATCTCTCGGACAAGGTGCTAATACTGCACTCCCAATATGGGCAATATATATGAAAAAAATATACGAAGACGAAGATATTAATATTTCAAAAGGTAATTTTGATAGACCGCCGGATTTCCCCGATAATACATTCAACTGCGAATCGGCTGAAAACAAATCGGAGAAAAAATCTTCTTTCGACAATAATTTGTTTTAAGGTTTATTTAAATTGATTATCAGTTAATTTATATTTTTGCCATGTTAAAACCTCAATATTATGAATAGAAAAACAACGCACTTAGTCAAAATACTAGTATTTGCCGTTATTCCTATCATATTTATAATATTAGGTTCTACATTTGATCGTGCCAAATATAGCACAGACCCCGAAAGCGCTTATCTTATCAACGGTTTAAATATCGCAACCCGCCACGCAATAGGTCATACCGACAATCCGGGCACACCGGTTCAAACTCTTTCGGCTGCGGTTATTATAACAACCTACATGTTTAAACCAACTAATGTTGATATTCAGACCGATGTGCTTACCAACTCCGAAAAATATATAGAAATAATCAGATACGTACTTATTGCTTTTTCGGCAATTACCATATTTTTACTTGGATTTTTCGGACACAAATTTCTCAAAAACTATTTTCTTGCCATAACTCTTCAATTATCGGCTTTCGCATCTATTACAATTATCGAAGAATTATACACAAAAGTTGCTCCCGAACCGCTTTTATTTGTAACAACTTCTATACTCATATTATTATCGCTTAAAACAGTTTTTTCGTCAAATACTGTCGAAAATAAATACGAATATCTTATTTATGCTATGCTTATAGGATTTGGCATAGCCAACAAGTTTATCTTTGCTCCAATGCTTGTTATTCCTTTCGTCTTACTTAAAAAAGGGTTTCGCTTTAAATATTTAATTTGGACAGTAATATTTTTCGTGTTGTTCACCTTACCTGCAATACAATCGTACCCGCATATGATTAAATGGGTCATTTCTCTTGCTACTCATACCGGAACGTACGGGCAAGGAAGCAAAGGAATTATTGACATCAGCGAATATTCAAGTTCATTAGTGAGCATTTTTAAAAACAACTCTTTTCTAACATTTGTAACAGTTTTGTCGGTTGTTTGGCTTTTGGTTTTGTTTTCTACAAAAAAATATAAGAGTTCATCTGTCAACAAATTATTATTTGCATTCACTTTGGCAAGTATTTTCAACGTACTCCTTATTGCTAAGCATTATCACAGCAACCATTATTTGTTTCCATGTCTCTCACTGATGACGGCTCAATTGGTAGTTCTATTTTTGTCGTGTTGTTCTTTCTTTAAACTAAAAGAAAAATACTTCGCCTTTATTCCAACATTGATAACACTTATAGCAATTTTGTTTGTAATACCCAAAGCAACCACAGCTAAGCAGGGTTACAAAGCGACAAACGTCAGCACTTTAAACACTCAAAATATTCTTGAAACACAATACTCCGACCATACTGTATTTTACTACTATCCGGTAGCCTTAAACGAATATACCTCGCTACGTTGGGGCAATGTTTATGCTCGTCGTAAACAGTCTGATAAACTTATGGAGCTTTTCCCCGAAGGGCTTTTCTTCCACTCGTGGGAAAATAAATTTCAGTTTTGGGATACGGATTTAACGCCAAAAGAAATTATTGAAAAGTACGGAAATAAAATCTTACTTGCCGGAGGTCCTACCAATCAAGATGAATTGGACAAGATTACAAATGCGGGCATCAGCTTGACTCAGCTGCATATAGATAGAGGACAAGCTATTTATAAAATCAATATAAAATCGTCGCCATATTTTGATAAAAGAGAAGGTTTTAGTCTAACTTGCGATTTTGAAAATATTGATGCCGAAAACAATAAAATTCTTTTCAGCGATTCTACTCTGTTTTGTTCAGCCGAATCTTTATCGCAGCAAGTGGCTAAATCAGGCAAAAACTCAATAATTGTGAATGCTAACGATGGCTTCGCTATGGATTATATCCTCACCGATTTTAAACCGAAAGATACGTTTACTATTAAAGGCTGGTTCCGTGGTAATAATCCCGATGCTTACATTGTTGTCGCCGATGGTAAAAACAACGATTTTTATTTCGCCAGCACAAAACTATCAAACAGCAACGAATGGCAAGAAACAAGTCTTAGCTTTGTCGTCCCCGACAACTACGACGATAGCTATATAAAAATATATTTGTGGAATAAAGGTAAAGAAGTCGTGCATTTCGATGACCTGATTTTTATTAAAAATTAATTTATAACATGATAAAAGGTAAAAAATTAGTAGTAGTACTTCCGGCATACAATGCCGAGAAAACTTTGCAGAAAACATACGACGAAATTCCCTTCGACATTGTTGACGAAGTTATTTTGGTCGACGATAAAAGCAAGGATAGCACAGTTGCACTTGCCGAAAAAATAGGAATAAAACATATTATCGTTCACGACGTTAACAAAGGTTACGGCGGCAACCAGAAATCGTGCTATAACAAGGCTTTAGAACTCAACGCCGACATTGTTATTATGCTCCACCCCGACTACCAATACACCCCTTTGCTTATTCAATCAATGGCATACGTTATAGCCAATGGTGTATATCCGGTAGTGCTTGGTTCCAGGATACTCGGAAACGGCGCTCTTAAAGGAGGTATGCCTATTATTAAGTATATAGCCAATAGAGGTCTTACTTTTATTCAAAATATTTTGGTCGGACAAAAACTTTCGGAATATCACACCGGATACAGAGCTTTTTCTAGCGAAGTACTCAGAGCTATTAACTACAACGTAAATAGCGACGACTTCGTTTTTGACAACCAGATGTTGTCGCAAATTATTTATCACAAATATGAAATAGGGGAAATAACATGTCCTACAAAATACTTTGAAGAAGCATCTTCAATTAACCTAGCACGTAGCACTAAATATGCTTTTGGCGTTATTGGAACATCTTTCCAACACCTGTTTAACAAAATGGGATTGATTAATTTAGAGAGATATAAAAAATTGTAAAGCTCAAAAGATTTTATTGAAAAACAAATCTAATTATTTTAAGTAAATATTCAACAACAGTTAATGATTACAGCCTCTGTCGAATGGTTGAATATGTTATTTCCAAAATAAAAATAATAATCGAAAAATAATTATATAAATTTGTCCAATTGACTAATTTATACTACTTTTGTAGTCAAACATAATCGATAACAAACTATCGATAGTTTGGTACCTAATAAGTGAGGAGAAGATTTTTGTTAATAAAATCTACGTTCTAAAATAACGCTGAACACACAAAATTAAATGACTGTTTTTATTTAATTAGTTTAGACATAATTTTATAAAACGCATGAAGAAACAAAAAAAATATAGGAAGATAAGCGTACCAAAGGAAACTCTTTTGAGACTTCCAAAATATTACGAATATTTAAAGGCTATTAGTAAAGAAGGCGCTCAAACAATATCTTCAACCAAAATAGCCAAGGATATGCGTCTTAATTCCGTGTTAGTCCGAAAAGATTTGGCTATGATAAGTTCGGTGCCGGGCAAACCAAGAGTAGGTTTTCGTTTGAAAGATCTTATGATGGATATAGAAGATTTCTTGGGGTACAATAATCTTAGCGATGCTGTGCTTGTCGGTGTTGGTAGTTTGGGCAAAGCTCTGTTATCGTACGAAGGATTCAAAGAATATGGTCTTAAAATAGCAATGGCTTTTGATATAGATGGTGAAATAGTCGGAAAAAAAATAAATGATATAAACATCTTCCATATCAACAGACTTGATTATTTAACAAAACGCTTAAATGTTAAAATGGGAATAATAGCAACACCCAAACAAGTGGCTCAATCAGTATGCGACAATATGGTAGATGCAGGAATCATAGCTATTTGGAATTTTGCACCTATACATCTTACCGTTCCCGACGGCATTGTGGTAAAAGATGAAAATCTTGCAGCATCGTTGGCATTGCTTCGCAAAAAATTACCTAAATAACATAAAACTAATTTTAATATTCAACAATAACAAACGTTAAAGTACGTTTAGGTAGATAATATTACTTAAAGGACTTTCCAATATTTATTAAAGATTTGAAAACTATAATTAATAATAATAAATATCGAAAATAAAATATGTACAAAATTATTAAAAAGGAAATATTAAATCCTGCCGTAACCAAAATGGTTATTGATGCTCCACTGATAGCTAAAAAAGCAGAACCGGGGCAGTTTATCATGCTTAGGGTTGATGAAAACGGAGAGAGAATTCCCCTAACTATCGCCGACTACGACAGAGAAAAAGGTAACGTAACTATTATTTTTCAGATAGTTGGAGCAACAACAGAAAAATTAAATCGCTTAAATGAGGGCGACAACCTTCATGATTTTGTTGGTCCTTTAGGAAAGAAAACCGAAACGGAAGGGCTTAAAAAAGTTGCTGTTGTAGGCGGTGGTGTCGGCTGTGCCATAGCTTTTCCTGTAGCTAAAAAATTACACGATGAAGGTGTTGAGGTACACTCCATTATAGGTTTTAGAAACAAAGATTTAATATTTTTAGAAAAGGAGTTTGCCGAAATTAGCGACAAAATATTTGTAATGACCGACGATGGTAGCAACGGCTCAAAAGGTCTTGTTACAGACGCGCTTAAAGAGCTTTTAGACAGCGGAGAAAAATATGACGAAGTTATAACGATAGGACCTCTTGTTATGATGAAGTTTGTTTCGTTACTTACCAAAAAATATAACGTAAAAACAGTAGTAAGCATGAATCCCGTTATGGTTGACGGAACCGGAATGTGCGGAGGCTGTAGAGTTAAAGTAGGTAATGAAACTAAATTTGCCTGCGTTGACGGACCCGATTTCGACGGACATCAAGTCGATTTTGATGAAGCAATAGCACGCACGCAAATGTATCAACAGTTCGAACGGAAAGCTCACGAAGATACTTGTAATTTATATAAAATGGAGGTTAAATAATGGCTACTATAAATAAATCTTTAGTAAAAAACGAAATGCCGGTTCAACCTGCAGACGTCAGAAATAGAAACTTCTCGGAAGTTGCTTTAGGATATACAAAAGATCAAGCTATTGACGAAGCTCGAAGATGCTTGAACTGCAAGCATAAACCTTGTATTGAAGGTTGTCCGGTTAATGTTAACATCCCCGATTTCATTGCCGAAGTTGCTAACGGAAATTTTGAGACTGCATATCAAATTATAAACAAAACAAACTCGTTGCCGGCAATATGCGGAAGGGTTTGCCCACAAGAAAAGCAGTGTGAAGCAAAATGCGTGAGAGGAATAAAAGGCGAACCCGTTGGTATAGGACGTTTAGAACGTTTTGTTGCCGATTGGCATATCGCCAATTCAACGACTGAACCGGAAATACCCAAATCGAACGGACATAAAGTAGCAATAGTAGGTTCAGGACCTGCCGGTCTCACTTGCGCCGGCGACCTTGCAAAATTAGGATATGAGGTTACTATTTTTGAAGCTTTCCATTTGGCTGGCGGTGTATTAGTTTATGGTATACCCGAATTTCGTTTGCCCAAGCACATTGTTCAAAAAGAGATAGACGGTTTGAAAAAGTTAAACGTTAAGATAGAAACTAACATGGTGATAGGCAAAATATTATCAATAGACGAACTTTTTGACGAATACGAATTCAAAGCCGTTTTTATTGGTAGTGGTGCAGGATTGCCAATGTTTATGAATATTCCTGGCGAAAACTTTAAGGGCGTTTACTCGGCTAATGAGTTTTTGACGAGAATAAATCTTATGAAAGCGTATAAATCCGATAGCGATACTCCAATTCACTGCGGAGCAAAAGTAGCAGTTGTCGGAGGAGGAAACGTAGCTATGGATGCTGCAAGATGTGCAAAACGTCTTGGCGCTGATGTTACAATAGTGTATCGCAGGTCGGAGGCTGAATTGCCGGCACGACTAGAAGAGATTGAACACGCAAAAGAAGAAGGTATTAACTTTAATCTGCTGACAAACCCTATAGAAATTATCGGAACCGAAGATGGTTGGGTAAAAGAACTTGTTTGTCTGAAAATGAAACTTTCGGAACCGGATGCCTCAGGAAGAGCTAGACCTGTCCCTATTGAGGGTAGCGAACACAAACTTAGTGTCGACTGCGTTATTATGTCTATAGGAACAACTCCTAACCCACTAATTAAGAACACTACTGAGGGATTGGCTACCGAAAAATGGGGAGGAATAATAACAGATGAAGATGGACTTACCTCTCGCAAAGGCGTTTACGCAGGCGGCGATGCCGTTACAGGAGCAGCAACCGTAATCCTTGCAATGGAAGCAGGTAAAAAAGCCGCAAAAGCTATTGACGATTATATTAAATCGAAGTAACAACAAAGAAAGTATACTTTACTTCTTTTTAAAAGAAAAAATTTACTTATTGCCAAAACTTTTTACGCAGAATAGTATAAAAGAAACGTTAAAAATTTCTGAATCCCTGTAAGAAATTTAGTTTCTTTTATACGGTTTTTATTGACGATAGGCAATAAAAAATTCCTTGTAAAAAGTGTCTTTTCTTTTGTTTCGTTTTCTTTGGACAAGCAAAGAAAATGAAAAATACAAAATTGAAACTTGAAAGTTTATTAATTGAAAATAAAACTTAATAGAACTATAAACTGCTCCATAAAAAAATCCTAACTGACTAATAATCAATTAGGATTTTTTTTGTACCCGGGGCCGGGGTCGAACCGGCACGTACTCGCGTACATCGGTTTTTGAGACCGACGCGTCTACCAATTCCGCCACCTGGGCAATTTCTGCAAAAGTAATGCTTTTTTATATTCTGCCAATATTTTTGCGATAATTTTCGCTTTTATTTACCTTTGTAGTCTGAAATTATTACTTGCCAACAAACTACTTTACATTATGATTAAGTCAATGACAGGGTTTGGAACTGTTTCCGAAACCTTCGAAAAAGGAAATATCAACGTTGAAATCAGATGCCTGAATAGCAAAAATTTGGACTTAAGTACCAAGTTGCCAAGCTATTTGAAAGAATTTGAATATGAAATCAGAAAGGTTATTACCGATATTTTGGTCAGAGGAAAAATTGACCTTAATATTTCGGTAGAATTTAACACGGTTTGCAACGATTTTAAAATTGATACCGATACTGCTAAAAACTATTTTTCGTCTATAGAGCAACTCTGCAAAGAACTAAACCTTGATGTCGACAGCCGAATTGTTCCCTCATTGATGAAATTGCCAAACGTCTTAGTAAAAAACGAAGAAGACGAATATTTATTCGACCACGATTTTATTATTTCCGTTGTGGATAAAGCAGCTAAATTAGCAGATGAGTACAGAATTGAAGAAGGAAAAAGCATTGAAACCGACATTGTTGAACGTATTGATAATATTGGGAAATACCTATTGGAAGTTACACCTTGGGAAGAAGAAAGAATTAAAAATATCAGAAATAAATTCGATGAAAAAATTGCTGATTTAAGTTTCAACGAAAATGTTACCTTCGACGAAAATCGTCTCGAGCAAGAAATATTCTTTTACCTAGAAAAATTAGATATTTCGGAAGAAAAAACCCGACTCGATCAACACCTTAAATACTTTACTGAAACACTTAATTTAAGCGAAAGCAACGGCAAAAAACTAAATTTTATAACCCAAGAAATGGGTCGCGAAATCAACACCTTGGGCTCAAAGGCAAACAATATTGAAATTCAGAAAATTGTTGTCTGCATGAAAGACGAACTCGAAAAAATTAAAGAACAATTAGGCAATGTTTTGTAGTTATGGACAGTAAAAATTTAGATAAACTCGTTATTGTTTCAGCTCCTTCGGGAAGCGGAAAAACTACTATTGTCAATCATTTGCTTAAAACATTCGAGCAATTGGGTTTTTCTCTGTCTTACACCAACCGCGAGATACGCAAGGGCGAAGTTGACGGCGTTAATTACAGATTTATTTCAACGCAAGAGTTTAAAAAACTTATAGCAGATGATATGTTTCTGGAATGGGAAGAAGTTTATAAAAATACTTTTTACGGAACTCCCTTGTCTGAAATAAGTCGCCTTCAGGAAGCCGGCAAAGTGCCTATACTCGATATTGACGTGGTTGGCGGTTCTAACGTTAAAAAAATGTTTGGCGACAAAGCGTTGGCTGTCTTTATTAAAACGCCTTCTATTGAAGTTTTGGAACAAAGACTTAGAAACAGGAAAACCGAAACCGAAGAAAGTATCATCAAAAGAGTTAACAAAGTGAGCTTGGAACTTGAATACGAAAAATATTTTGATGTTACAATAATCAACGATGTACTTGGTGATGCATTGAGCGAAGCTGAACGTATAATTAAACAATTTTTAAATGAGTAAAAAAACAGGTCTTTTCTTTGGTTCATTCAATCCCATACACACCGGGCATTTGATGATTGCATCGTACATGTACGAGTTTTCAGACATTGACGAACTTTGGTTTGTGGTTAGTCCGCAAAATCCTCTTAAAAATCAAAATTCGCTGCTCGCCGATAATCACCGATTGTATATGGTTAACCTTGCCGTTGAAGACGACTATCGTTTCAGGTCTTGCAATATTGAATTTAACCTGCCAAAACCTTCATACACTATTAACACTCTAACCTATCTGACTGAAAAATATCCCGAAAGAGAATTTATTCTGATTTCCGGCTCCGATATATTTCCTACATTCAAAAAATGGAAAAATTGGGAAATGCTTCTCGAATATTATAAATTTTACGTTTACCCACGACCAAACACCAACGACCACCCAATGCTCAAACATCCGTCAATTACGGTTGTGAACGCTCCCATGATAGAAATTTCTTCTACTTTCATAAGGTCGGCTATAAAAGACAAAAAAGATTGCAGGTACTTCCTTCCACAAAAAGTTTATGATTATATTCTTGAAATGAACTTTTATAATAAGTAGAATTTTTTTCTATTGTAATTTCTTTCTGTGAACTTGCCGTTGGCTATTAGCTGTTAGCTATTGGCTGTTGGCTAAAGGCTAAAGGCTAACAGCTAAAAGCTAAAATTTTCCCAAAAAATCATCAAATTAAAAAAATATGTACTTTTGGCACTGATAAAGCAAACTCAAAACCGATAAAAGTACTTTTATGGTTCTTAATTATATTTGGATAGCTTTCTTCATAATCGCCTTTGTTGTAGGTTTAGTGCGATTGGTTTTCTTTGGCGATGCCGAAATTTTTCCGGCGCTTATCAATAGCACTTTCGATAATGCAAAATTAGGTTTTCAAATTTCTCTCGGGCTTACCGGCGTGATGACTCTTTGGATGGGACTTATGAAAGTAGGCGAAAAAGCCGGTTTTGTCAGTATTTTGTCTAAAGCTGTAAGCCCTTTGTTCAAGCACTTATTTCCCGAAATCCCGAAAGATCATCCCGTAAACGGCTCTATTATGATGAATATTGCAGCCAATATGCTCGGACTTGATAATGCCGCCACTCCGCTCGGACTTAAAGCTATGACGCAGTTACAAGAGTTGAATAAAAATAAGGATACCGCTTCAAATGCTATGATTATGTTTTTGGTGCTAAATGCTTCGGGATTGACAATTATACCTGTTAGCATTATGGTTTACCGAGCTCAGATGGGAGCTGCAAATCCTTCCGATATTTTTATTCCAATTTTACTAGCAACTTTTATTTCTACTTTGGCTGGAATAATCGCCGTTTCAATATATCAAAGAATAAACTTATTCAACAAAACTGTTTTGCTTTATTTGGGCAGTTTTACGCTTATTGTATCGTTTATTATATGGTATTTTACAACCTTACCTCAGCCACAAATTAACACAATATCAAGCGTTGCCGGCAATTTTATATTGTTTTTAATAATTTTTCTGTTTATAGCCATGGGTTTTGTAAAAAGAATAAATGTTTACGAAGCCTTTATTGATGGAGCAAAAGACGGCTTTTCCGTTGCAGTTAAAATAATTCCTTACTTGGTTGCTATACTAGTTGCAGTGGGTGTTTTTAGAACTTGCGGTGCAATGGATTTCTTTGTCGATGGAGCCAGATTATTATTCGGCACATTTAATATAAACACCGATTTTGTCGATGCTTTGCCTACAGCACTAATGAAACCGCTTAGCGGTTCAGGAGCTAGAGGTATGATGGTAGATACTATGTCACAATTTGGAGCCGATTCGTTTGCCGGAAGATTATCGTGTGTTTTTCAGGGCTCAACCGATACAACTTTTTATATTATTGCCGTGTATTTCGGTTCCGTCGGTATTAAAAAAACTCGTTATGCTATAACCTGCGGCTTAATCACCGACCTATTTGGAATTATTGCTGCAATTATTATTTCATACATCTTTTTCTATTAATTTTGTTAGTGGAAATTGTTATTTCCCGATAAACATCTTTAATTACAAAGTGAGCTATTAGCTGTTAGCCGTTGGCTTTTAGCTATTAAGTCGGAGACCGAAGTCCGATGTTCTGAGTATTGTCCCAAATCATTTAACCACTTTTGCAAACATTTATCTATTAAGAAAGATAAAAAAAAGTTGGCTGCCCAAAAGTAGCCAACTTTTTACTTTATTAATGAAATAATAAATTATCTGAAATGAAGTTTCATTCCTACGTTAAATGTTCTTGGTGTTCCAAGGAATACCTCAGCAGCGTCGGCTTTATGTGGGTTAACAATTTGTCCGCCAACTCTGTATGCATTATAAGAACTATTGTCAACTGCGTCTTGTATATATCTTGTATCAAGAGCATTAAACATGTGTCCGAATAATTCTAAACTTACATTATCGTCAATTCTGAACTGATATCCTAAGTGGAACTCAAGTAGTCCGTAAGCAGGAGTTTTCCAGCTTTGTTCTCTGTCGTTTTCATCAATACGAGTATCAGCACTCCAATCGGCGTAGAAATTGGTATAATATCTATATCCGGCAGTCAAATAGAATCCTTCGAATGGGAACAATGTAGCCGAAACAGCAAGCTGTGTTTGAGGAGCATCACCAACTTTCAAATCTTTTGTGTAGAAAGTAAGAGTGCTTGTCGAGTCACTGTCGTAAGTTTTAAATGTTCCACTTGCGTCGTTGGTATAGAACCAATCACCCAAAGAAACAGCTCCATCTAAACGGAAGAATTTTATAGGTTGGAAAGCAAAGTCAAGCTCAACTCCTCTGTGTATAGCATCAAGATTGGTAATTACGTAAATACCTTCGGTTCCATCTAAATAATAGGAGCTACGAGTAAGAACTCTGTCGTTCCACATTGTGTAATATCCGTTTAAGTTGATGTTAAGAGTGTTGTTTAGCGCACGGTAGTTTGCACCAACTTCAGCCGAAATGAATTTTTCGTTTGAAGGATCTTCAATAAGTTCGCTGGTTCTGTCGTTTATAGCAGCGTCAACAATAGGAAGTTTTTGAACGTAACCACCGTTGCCATACACGTTTAATCTTTCGGTTAAGCGGAAATTCATACCACCTTTTGCTTGGAATGCAGTAAGCAAGTCGGATTTAACACTCATTGCAGCTGTTGTATCGGTTTTACTTCTCATAAAGAAGTTTGTGTGTTTATAAACAGTACCTGAGTAGCCAACTGTAGCATAAACTGAGAAGAAATCTTTACTATATTCAGTTTGTAAAAATCCGCCAAGCCAGTCTACATTATTAGTAAAATCGTATGCAATTTTATCGCCAAGTTTTGCTTCGTAATTAGGTTTGAATTGGTTGTTTTTCTCAACATAGTGAGTTCCACCCAAAAGGTCTCTAACTTCACGGAAGTGGTCTATTCTGGCTGTTCTCCAGTCAACACCAACTTGTGTTTTCATATTTTCGTTCCAATCAATTTTAACTTTCGATAAAGCACCAAAAGCATCTTGATTGTTTACACTGTTTCTAAGAATTCCTCTCGAAGCGCCGTTGGCAATGTTCGATTCAATAGTTTTATCCCAGTGTACCCAACGTGAAGGGCTTACAATTCCACCATGATAATTCCATCTTACAGAACCTAAAGTTCCGGTACCACCACCTCTACCACCTGAATAATAAACAGTGGTAAATTGGCTAACTTTATCTGACCAAGTTGTGTACCAGTTAAGGTTTACAAGAGGTTTATGATAGTAGTTTTCGCGTTCGTTAAGCATGTTTGTGCTGTGTCTATCTCTAATTTTACCATTGTAAAATTGTTGTCCAGCATACGAACTGCTTACCGGCGACCAGTTTTCATTGTAGAATACTCCACCTTTTGCATTATTATAGCCAAATGGAGCAGCATACATGCTATCGGCGTTGGCTTGTGGGAAAGCTGCTACAGCTGCAGGGTCATAATCTTCAATTGATTTTGCAAAAGTGCTATCATATGCAGCAATATTTTGCTTGTACGAGTTTTGTCCGTGTTTTTGCGGAGCTCCCATTGCGTACAACTCTAAACGGTTTCTGCTGTTAATATTCCATGCAGCGCCAATGTAATATGCCCAAGCATCTGTCCAAGCACCGTCAATAACACCTTCTCCAACTTTGCGAACGCCCGAAAAGCTAAGTGCAAACTTGTCGTTAATCATTCCGGTGTGAGCAGTAACCGTAGCTTTCATAAAGTTAGCTGTTCCGTACTCAAATTTTGCGGTTCCGCCGGCTCTACGTTCGGTTGGACTGGTAATTACGTTCATAGTACCACCAATTGAAGGAGTTGCTAAGTTAACAGCACTCAAACCACGTTGCATCTGGATCGATGAGGTTGCATCTGATATACCGTCCCAGTTCGACCAATATACCCAGCCGTTTTCCATGTCGTTAACGGGAACTCCGTTAATCATGATGGCTACATTGCGTTGGTTAAAACCTCTAACGTTGATACGAGCATCACCAGCTCCACCACCTTGATCGGTAGAATATACCGAAGGTGTGCTGTTCAATGCCAAAGGTAAATCCCTAGAACCTAACACTTGCTCAATGTCTCTGGCTTTAATGTTAGTAAATGCTACAGGGGTTTCCCTTTCTTTAGCACGGTCGGCTATAATTTCAACACCCGAAAGCTGCAATGCAGAAGGCTCAAGATAAATAACGCCAACATCGAATGTTTCACCCGACTTAACATTAATTTCTCTTTCAATAGTTTCGTAACCTACATAGCTAAAAACGATGGTTTGCGTTCCTGCTGTAGTTTTAAACAAAAAATAACCGTTTTCGTCGGTTATGTTACCGGTGCTTGTTCCTTTAATCATTGCCGTTGCACCGTACAAATTTTCTTTAGTTCCGGCATCTTTTACAATACCTTTTACGTTTTGTGCAGTAAGCTGTACAGCAAAAAACATAAAAAATGCTGTAAGTAAAACTAATGTGTAATTGATTTTTCTCATAAAATAATATTTAGTTGTTATTAATTATTTCGTATTTCAAAGATACAAAATTAATATATTTTCTTTACAAATTCCACAAAAATATTTTGTTAATATTCAGTTAATGTTTAGTTAACATTGTACTAATGTTTTACATTTTTGTTAAATTATTTTAAAGATATATCAAACTGTGTGAAGTTATTCAAAAGCCTAACTCTTTCCATAACATCGTCAATTGTTATTTCTTGAAGCTTTTCCGTTCCGAATTTTTCAACAGTAAACGATGCAAGAGCTGTGGCATATATGAGTGCATTTTTCATATACTCAAACGATGTGTTATCCGTATAAGCTACATATCCTATAAAACCGCCTGCAAATGTATCGCCGGCTCCTGTTGGGTCGTAAACATCATCAAGAGGAAATGCAGGTGAAAAGAATACATTTTCTTTATCAAAAAGCATAGCGCCGTGCTCACCTTTTTTAATGATAAGGTATCTTGGTCCCATTTCTAATATTTTTTGCGCAGCTTTAACAAGCGAATATTCACCGCTTAACTGACGAGCTTCGCTATCGTTTACAAGAAGCACATCAACTTTGGCTATAACTTTCATCAAATCGTCCCATGCTGTGTCCATCCAAAAATTCATGGTATCCATGATGGTGAGTTTGGGCTTGTTCTTAAGCTGACTCAAAACTTTCAGTTGCACCGATGGCGTTAAATTACCCAAAACAACATAATCAGGCGACTGAACTCCCTTTGGCAACACAGGATCAAAATCTGCCAAAACGTTAAGTTCGGTTACCAAAGTGTCTCTGTTGTTCATGTCGTGGTGGTACTTCCCTGACCAGAAAAAGGTTTTTTGGTCGGGAATGACTTGTAATCCGTCCATATTGATTTTTCTTTTTCTGAAAATTTCTAAATATTCGTCAGAAAAATCGCCACCGATAACGCTAATAAGGTGTAAGTTGTTTGTAAAAAGAGAGGCTGCCAAGCTAATATAAGTTGCTGCACCTCCAAGAATTTTGTCTGTTTTGCCGAAAGGCGTTTCCACCTTGTCATATGCAACAGTACCAACAATAATTGTATTCATATTTTAAAATTTTTTTTGCAAATATAATTGTTAATTTAAAATGTTTAGTTATTTTTGCAAACCAATTTAATGAAATATTCCTCCTTAGCTCAGTTGGTTAGAGCACCTGACTGTTAATCAGGGGGTCGCTGGTTCAAGTCCAGCAGGGGGAGCAGAAGAATTAGCTCAGTTGGTTAGAGTCCCGCAACTGCGGGATTAATCAGGGAACAGCTGGTTCAAGTCCAGCAGGGGGAGCAGAGGGATTAGCTCAGTTGGTTAGAGTCCCGCAACTGCGGGATTAATCAGGAGGCGACTAATTCAAGTCTAACAGGGGGAGCAAGTCAAGAATAAACACAAGAGTAAAAAATGAGCCGAATTATCGGCTTTTTTCGTTTTTATGTATTACATTTATATATTATATTCCAAAAGTTACGATTTACACTATATCGGCTATACTAATGATTATGAAAGGAGACTTTGGGAACATAATTATTCGCCACATAACTCTTTTACATCAAAACATAGACCATGGGTATTAAAAGCGGTTTTCGAAGTTTCTGATGATGTCGGAATAGCCATGAAAGCTGAAAGATTTATTAAAAAACAAAAAACAAGGTCTTTTATTGAAAAAATTTGTGCCATGGAAATTGTTGACTTGCCTATGGCTCAGTTGGTTAGAGTCCCGCAACTGCGGGATTAATCAGGGGGTCGCTGGTTCAAGTCCAGCAGGGGGAGCAGAAGAGAACGTCCGAGACAATAGTTTCGGACGTTTTTTTATAATTTCAGAAACCTTGCTGTCACTTATCTTGTCTATGTGCCACAATTGCTAATTGCACATTGATAATTGATAATTGCAGAACACCCTGCAACACGCACCACAAAAATCCACCCAATTAATTCTTTGTTTACATATTTTTTGTAGTTTCGGCGACTAAACATCGAGAGTTATCTAAAGTCAAACTAATAACTTATTAATTATGGAAGAACAAAACAAACAACCAGTTGAATTACCCGAAAATGCATATCGGGAACTAAAGCCGGGCGAAGAGTATAAGCCGGTTCTTCCTGCAGATAGAGATGTAACGGAAATTACTCCTTACTCTGTAGGATTGGGATTGCTTATGGCAATTATCTTTTCAGCCGCTGCTGCCTATTCAGGTTTAAAAATCGGACAAGTTTTTGAAGCTGCTATCCCTATTTCTATTATTGCTGTGGGTGCGTCAGCTGCTTTTAGAAAGAAAAATGCGTTAGGTCAAAATGTGATTATACAATCTATTGGCGCATCTTCAGGTGTTATTGTAGCCGGAGCTGTTTTCACCATTCCCGGGTTATACATTTTGCAAGCAAAATATCCCGAAATGCAAGTTAATTTCTGGCAAATATTTTTCTCTTCTCTGCTTGGAGGATTTTTGGGTATTCTATTTTTAATACCTTTTCGCAAATACTTCGTTAAAGATATGCACGGAAAGTTACCATTCCCCGAAGCCACTGCAACGACAGAGATTTTGATGACAGGCGAGAAAGGTGGTAATCAGGCGAAACTTCTTATTGTAAGTGGTGTAATCGGTGGATTATTCGACTTCTGTTTCTCAGCATTCCGCCTTTGGAGCGAAGTAATTACCACTCGTATTATTCCCGCAGGTGCTATGCTTGCCGATAAATTTAAAATGGTGTTGAAGTTCAACGTTAGTGCACTAATTTTTAGTTTTGGCTATTTAGTCGGACTTCGTTTTGCTACCATAATTGTGGTTGGTTCACTTCTTTCGTGGTTAGTGTTTATCCCGCTTGTTAACGAAATTGGTGCATTGGTTGCAGCATCCGGGGGTGGAGTTAATCCCTTTGAAGCAATGAGTGCAGAGCAAATCTTTGCCGCTTACGTCCGTCCGATTGGTATTGGTGCTATTGCAATGGCAGGTATAATAGGTATAATTAAATCATCGGGTGTTATTGGAAGCGCATTCAAATTGGCGGTTAGCAAAAAATCAGGCGGTAAAGGAGTAAGTGTAAAACGTACCGACCGCGATTTGAAAATGTCATTCGTGATGCTTTTCCTATTTTTAACATTGGTAGCAGTATTCATATTCTTACTATTCGGAGTGAAAGTAACTTTAGTTCAAGCTATTGTAGCACTTATCACAATTACGGTTATTTCTTTCCTTTTCACGACAGTTGCCGCAAATGCTATCGCTATTGTTGGTAGCAACCCCGTATCGGGAATGACTTTAATGACGCTGATTTTATCATCTGTTATTTTGGTTTCTGTAGGATTAAGCGGATGGCAAGGAATGGTCAGCGGACTGATTATAGGTGGAATTGTATGTACCGCACTTTCGATGGCTGGCGGATTTGTTACCGACCTAAAAATCGGTTATTGGATTGGTACAACACCGGCAAAACAACAATCGTGGAAGTTTTTGGGAACGTTAGTTTCAGCTGCCACAGTTGGAGCTGTTATTTTCATTTTAAATCAAGCGTACGGATTTGTAGCAACAGAAACTCATCCTAATCCGATGGTTGCACCACAAGCAAACGCTATGGCTGCAATTATTGAACCGCTTATGTCGGGTCAGGGTGCACAATGGATGTTACTTTCGGTAGGTGCAGTTTTAGCTATTTTGATAAACTGGTTGGGTATTTCTCCATTGGCTTTTGCTCTAGGTATGTTTATACCATTGCAACTCAATACACCGCTTATCGTAGGTGGATTACTCAATCACTATATCAACAAAAGAACGAAAGATAAAGAACTTGCAAATGCTCGTCATCAACGTGCAATATTAATCTCATCGGGATTTATTGCCGGTGCAGCACTATTCGGAGTAATCGGTGCATTGATTATTTTCTTAACAGGTAAAAACGACGTGTTGAACTTAGGTGTTTGGGCAGACCCAACCGGTACCGGAGCACAAGTTACAGCACTAATAGCATTTATCGCGTTGATTACATTCTTCGTATGGCAAGCTAAAAAAGCTAAAAAAGAAGATTAAGATTGATATAATAATTTGAATTTAAACACTAATTGTGCAAAGTAAACTAATTTAGTTTGTGCAATTAGTGTTTTTTTATGAAAATGTAATTCATTAACAAACAAGGTTTGTTTATAATAAAATGAGTAAAATCTACAGTATACTAATTCCTCCCACAATTTTTTCCATACGCTCAGCCATTTCAACAAATTCGGCAACAGATAATAGTTTAACATAAATCATACCGTGCGTGGCTCTCAGTAATTGTATTTTATTATTGTAAAAATATCTTTTGCTAAGTATTAGCTGTATTTCACGCATTTGTTCCACCCACATTTTTTGAGCTAAATCGTTAAATTTTCCATCGTATTTGTAGCTTGGAAACGAAGCATTAACCTGACTATGATAGCATTCGTCAAAAGTACTATGTAATATACTTAAAGAGTTTAACGACACTGGAATAAGCATGTCGGCTTCGGCAGGATGAAATCGGAACTGAACACTTCTGTATCCCATTATTTTAACATCGGAAAGGTCTTTCTCTTTTTCCCATTCTTTAAAAGCTTTTGCAATAGCTTGAACCACTTTATAGTGGGTGTCAGGTCCGCCACTTCCTGGATCCATCGCCAATGAAATCAAATTTGGATTAATTTCCCTAAGTTGATTAAGTACAGTCAAAACATCTTTTTGCCCTTCGGTAAGTACATCTCCTTTATAAGAACCTAAACTCAAGCGATGTATATTGCTGCCGGGAATTCCGTAGTATCCCCAAACCAATTCCTCTTCATATTCTCCAATCATTCCCTTTAGTTTTTGTACACCAGGAGAATCTTTGCTGCCATAATATGAGCTTGTAAGCTCCTTTTTAATCGCATTTATTTGCTTTTTAAGAGCACTTTTGCTATCGATATTGTATATTTCGACAATAGAACGTACCAATCGATGCGAAAAACCCCTTCTGCGTTCAAAATCATCGTTTTGGGCAACAGCATCTAAGTAGTGTGAAACATCTTTAAAAACTTTGAGTTTGTGCCCTTCGTAAAAGAAATTGTCGTAGTGTATCATTTGTACCTTATCGATTGACAACATATAAAGCAGGTCGTCAAGTTTTTCGATAACAAACTCATTAGTTACTGCATTAAATCCGTTAGTTAATATGGTAAAATGTATTTCATTATCATTGTGTCGCAACTGACGGTTTACGTGTGGAAATATTCCAAGCAAAATATCACCGGGGTGTGGTGCGGTATGATATACAACCTGACCGCCTTTATTTTTAAGTCCTTTGTGTAGTTTACTTTCAATCGTGCTTACAACTTGTTTAACGGTGTTTTCGTCAATATTGGGTATATTTTTGCAGTAAATGTCGTTTTTAAGTTCTTCTACTGTGATATTGCTAACCTGCTTGCCAATTTTTTTGCTTAAATCAATAACTGCTCTTTGAGTTTTGGTATAATTCCATTCTTCTTTATTGTAGTATTGATTTAGGGTATCATTGAGTTTAGACGCAGCTCCATCTGTGATATAAAATCTTGCGTTTTCACATTTTAGAAGTGCTGTTCCCGGGTACAAAATATTAACATCTGATTCTAATGTTTCTTTCACTACGTCGGCTTTTGTTTCTCCTGAAGCAAAAACAATAGCTGTTACATCCGGTTTTTGGGTAATGGTTTGTAAACCTATTGTAATAACTAAACGGTTTCTTGAGACTTCCATTCCTCCTAAGTCGCTTGCAGCAGCGGCTTGTGTTTTAAAATTGGTGCTGGTTAGTCGGGTGGTACTGTAGTGAGACGAGCCACTTACGTTGAATGCAATATGTCCATCAAGACCTATACCTCCGAGAAAGAAGCCTATACCCCCTTTTTCCGCAACTTTTTGTTCGTAAGCATTGCACCAATCATCGATTAAAAAAATGGAAGCTTGTTGCATCTCTTCCTGACGAGAAGTAGCATCGCGATATCTGAGACTTAAATCTACTTTTAAATCGGGGAAAATATTGCTGTAATGCTTATTTTCGTACAATGGTATCTCGTCGCAATTTATTAGTAACGCCTTCTTCTTATCTAATTTAAAATTATTTATGTAATTATTGTTGACGTAGTTGTAAAAACTATTGTGTTGTTTCGGATTTATTGGATAAAATTCGTCAATTTGAACGAAATGTAAACCCGAAAAAATAGGCTTAGCGACACCGTGCAAGCCGTGTTTACTAAGGATATCTCGCCCTTTTTTGTTGTTCCAATTATTTAGCAAATAGTTGGTGTATTTGATAAAATACTCCGGCGTTTTTCCTGTTGGCAGACTTATTACACCTTCGGGATTTTCAGAAACCCATTCGATAAATCGTAGTGCTGTTAGCAATCCTAACTCGGGGAAACTGTCAACCTTTATGTAAGGAATTTTTGTGGTAATATCTTTATTTTCAGTTTTTGTGTAAAAATAACTCTCAACTTTTGAATTTGTAAACATGTTAAATAAATTTTAATAAGTACAACATTGATTATTATTTATTTGACTTTCTGTAAGTCTTTTTGGTTTTACTTGCAAAATCTGATGTGTTAGTGCTTCTCCTACCTTTTTTCTCATTTGAATAATCAGTTTTGCTTTTATCTTTCTGATATTTGTCTTTCTGATATTTATCCTTCTGAAATTTATCTTTCTGAAAATTGTCCTTCTGACGTTTTGGTTTACTACTTATGAAATCAGAAGAACTTTCCTTATTAGCTTTTTTGCTTCCTTGATAAAGTTCAAATACGTGATATTTGCATTCCAACTGACCGTTATAAACTGTGTACCTTTTAGAAGGTTTGAGACCAATAAATTTAATAGCATTTTCATCGGCACTTATTATTCCTGCTTTATATCCCGTAAACTCACGTTTAAGAGTGTTGCCGATGCTTTTGTATAAAGAAATAATATCTTTAGTTTTAATTCTTTCGCCGTACGGCGGATTAATAACAATAACACCGCCTTTTTCGGTATTGTTTTTAAGATTTTCTATGTCTTCAATATCAACTTTTATATCTAAATGAAGTCGAGCATTATTGATATTAGCTTTGGCTACGGCAAGATTTTTTCTGGAATTATCGTATCCCAAAACTTCATGTTCAAATTCAACAACATTGTCGAAAGCGTCTTGTTTGACTTGTTTCCACAAATCTTCGTCAAAATCTTTCCAATTCATAAAGCCGAATTTTGAGCGGTACATTCCGGCAGGAAAGTTATTGGCATACATAGCTGCTTCAATAAGAATTGTTCCCGAGCCACACATTGGGTCGATAAAAGGCGAATTTTTGTCCCAATTACTCATACGGATAAGTCCTGCAGCCAACACCTCACTCAGCGGAGCTTCGGCATTACCAATTCTGTACCCTCTTTTGTGCAAAGAAGCTCCTGAGCTATCTAAAGAAATATCGCATTTGTCTTCGTAAATGTGAATGTTAATCCTAAAATCGGGGTCATCGGTGTCTACATTAGGTCTCCTGCCATTGTACTTTTCTCTAAATCTGTCGACCAAAGCATCTTTCGAACGTAGCGCTACAAAATGAGAATGAGTAAACTCCGATTTCGACACAACAGCATCCATAGCTATCGTCTGATTTATTTTTATTACGTCTTCCCAGGGGTAGTCTTTAATTTGTCGGTACAAATCATCTTCAGTTTGCAACGGAAAAGAAAACAAAGGCATTAATATTCGCTGAGCCGTTCGTAAAGTGAAATTTGCTTTATAAAGTAGGTATTTATCTCCTTTAAACGAAACAGCTCTGTTTATAACAACGACATCTTTTGCTCCAATTTCTATCAGTTCCTGAGCAAGAATTTCTTCCAAACCCGAAATTGTTTTGGCGATAAAAATCTGTTCTTCGTTTCGTATTTGGTTTTTGGTCGACATTGGTTTTTATAGCTTTTTTAAAAATCGTTCTCTATCAACTATGGCTCTTTCGTGATAACCGTACCCGATTTTTTCATCATCTAGTGTAACTTCAACGTAAAAGGTTAGTATGTTATCTTCAATTTTTTCCAATTTCGTGTGGCATACAACTTCAGAGCCGACAGTACAAGCTTTTACGTGCTTTATGTTTACACTAATTCCAACGGTAATATCGCCTTCTTCTAGGTAAGGCATTACGCTGTACATAGAAGTTTCCTCCATAAATGCTATCATAGATGGTGTAGCGTACACAGGTGCAAGTCCTGTTTTGAACCATGTTGCAAGATTTTTTTCTTTTACTGTTAGTTTATCAGTTCCTGTAATTCCTAATTGTATCATTAAAAAAGTAATAGTATTAAATTTACGGCAAAAATAATCTTTTTTATTATATAATTATTAATAAAAATTTGTTTTATGAAATTAACAAATTTGCAATAAATTGATGTACATTTGCAATAAAAAATAATCAATATGAGTATAAATACATGTGATATGCCTATGCCTGTATTATCAGACATAATAAAGGCAAACAAAAAATTAGATAAAATAGTAAAACGTACAGATTTAGAGCGCAGCAAGTCGTTTTCTAACATGGTAAATGCACAAGTGTTTTTAAAACTAGAAAATTTACAATCTACCGGCTCATTTAAGATACGTGGAGCTTACTATCATATTAGCCAACTGAGCCCCGAAGACAAAAAACGTGGCGTTCTTTGCGCTTCTGCAGGAAATCACGCACAGGGTGTTGCCTACGCTGCGACAAAATTAGGTGTTAAGAGCACGGTTTTTATGCCCGAATTTGCACCCCCAATAAAAGTTATTGCAACCAGAAGCTACGGAGCCAACGTTATCTTAAAAGGAGATACTTTTAACGATGCCTACGAAGCTGCTATGGAATACGCCGACAAATGTGGTGCTGTTTTTGTTCACCCCTACAATCATCCGGATATTATTGCTGGAACCGGAACAATAGGTTTGGAGATATTTGAGCAATTGGATAATATCGACATGGTTTTTGTTCCTGTTGGTGGTGGCGGACTTATTTCAGGAATTGCTATTGCTTTAAAAAGCATGAACCCAAACATTAAAATTATTGGAGTTGAAGCAGAGGGAGCCCATAGTATGAGAGTTTCATTGGACAATGGTAAGCTAACGCCTTTTGTATCGGGAAATACAATAGCCGACGGTATTGCAGTTAAAGCTCCGGGTAATCTTAACTTTGAAATTGTTAAAAAATACGTTGATGACGTTGTGGTTGTTAACGACAATGAAATAGCTCAAGCCTGCTATATTATGCTACAGCGTGCTAAAAACTTATCTGAACCATCGGGAGTTGCCTCTTTAGCCGCTATATTAAACAAAAAAGTTAATGTTAAAAATAAAAATGTAGTTGCAGTTATAAGCGGAGGAAATATTAATACCAGTATTTTAGAGCAAATTATTGAAAAAGGCGTTATAGGACAAGGGTTAAGAGCCAGAATAGCTGTTCTGATTCCCGACCAAGCCGGTATGCTAAGTCAAATTATTAGAATTTTGGAGAAATTACGTGCTTCTATTCACGATATCGAGCACGAACGTTCTATTACTAATGTTCCTGTCGGACACGTACAAGTTACAATAACCTTTAACCTTCAAGATACTTCGCAACTTGAAATAGTTGGTAAAGAACTTAAAAGTAGAGGCTTACAGTACAGAATTTTGAAATAGTGTTTGTTGTACTTTATGAAGTTTGAAGATGAAAGTAGCTATTGGCTTTTAGCTATTAGCCGTTGGCTGGCAAAGTTAGAAATTAGAAATCAGAAGGTAGAAGTGGAGAATTAGTATTAACAACCACGCGACATCTCGAAACTTCGGGACAACCCGAACCACGCAACCCGTAACTCGCAACACGCAACACATTCCACAAACAAAAAAAGCTGTCTCATAAGGACAGCTTTTTTGTACTATATTATTGTTAAAGCTTAGTTACATTTTAATTCAATGTTAACTTTATGCTTAGCAGCTTCTTCAAAAGGTCCGTAGAATGATTTTTTATAAAAACTGCAAGCATTGTTAGTATCTCCTTTAGCTTCGTAAGCTTTTGCGAGTTCAAAATTAAAACGAGCGGTTTTACTTAATTCTTCGCCTGACAATTCTGCACCTCTTTGTGCTGCGCTTATTGCATCATCATATTTATTTAGTAAGTTGCTGCTGATTGCAAGCATGTAAAAAGCCTCAACATTGTCGTTTTTAACTTCTGCTGCGACTTTACTTTTTTCGTAAGCAGTTGTGTAGTCATTGTCTTTGTACGCACTGTTTGCTTCGGAGAGATAGGTTGCCGAAATAAGTAAATTGGCATTATCTAAGGTTTTTTCATCACCTGTAATTTCTGCAAATTTCTTGGCATTCTCGTACGATACCATCATATTGGCTTCGTCATTAATTTTTCTATATGCTTGTCCTTTCATCAAATATGCCACTGCGTAAGTGCTGTCGTACTCAAGAGCCTTATCGAAAGTTTTTATAGCCTCTTCATTTTGGTCGCTTCTAAATTGGGAATTACCCTGAACAAATAACAATTTTACCAATTGGTTGACAGCCTTTTCTTTAAGGTCGGCGTCGGCATTTAAAATTGTGTCGTTTGCCAACTCGGCAAATTGATTTATAGCCGAAGCATAATCTTTTTCTCTAACATAGTTGTTGGCAACGTTGTACTTCCATGTTGGGAGTAATTTTACAACAATTGATTTCAACTCGTCGGCTTCGCTACCAATGGTCCGACACATTTGGTAAACATCCTTTAATTGTTCGTAAGCTCCCGATAAATCTGTTTTTGATAATTCGGCTGCAGCATTGTATTTTGTTGCCGCTTCTTCTAACGTTTGAGCATTTAATCCGTTTACCCAAACAAAACTTAATAATGTAATAATAACTACTGATAAGATTTTTTTCATTTTATGATTTTTTTTATTTGAATTATTTGATTTTTTGCAAATGTATAATTTATTTATAACTTTTTTATCAATAACTATTCCAAAATGTGGATGCAACCTATATGAAATTAAAAATTAATATAATTTTATCAGAATGTTAATAAAATTTATTTGTAAAAAATTTATTGATAAACAGTATTTATTAAGCAAAAAGTTATACATTTGCAAATGAAGTTGTAAAAATAAACAAATACTGTAAAAAATATTTAAGTATGAATAAGACATTTGTAAAAGTAATATTGGCTGTCGTTATAGTAGCACTTGCAGTTTTAGTTTTCAGAAGTGTAAATACGCCTATAAAATTTGAAAACGAAATTAACAAACGTAGAGCTGTTATTATAGAAAGATTGAAAGATATTAGGACAGCAGAAAACCTGTATCGTACTCAAAATGACCGCTTTACAGGCAGTTTCGACACTTTGATAAACTTTATTAAAGTTGGTCAAATTCCTGAGGTTAAAATGGTACCCGATCCAAACGATACGACATTTACCCGTACTATAATTGACACAATCGGGTTTATAAGTATTTACGATTCTTTGTATTCGAAAAATTATAAGATTGAAGAATTGCATTTATTGGAAATGATACCTTATTCGCAAAATGAGAAATTTACTTTAACTGCAGGCTCTATCAACAGAGGTGGTCTTTCAGTTTCGGTTTTCGAAGCCCTAGCTCCTATGGAAGCATACACCCATGATATGAACCAACAGCTTGTTGTTAACAGAAAAGCTGAAGTTGAACTAAAAAACAAATATCCGGGATTAAAAGTCGGTTCAATGACCGAGGCTTCTACCGACGGTAACTGGGAATAATTTCTTAGAAATGATAAAGATGGACTGTAGTCTTATGTACGAAAGTCCAGAATTTAATTCAGGATTATCGTTAAAATATAAATTATCCATCCTGTTCAGGCAGGATGGATTTTCTTTTGCTATTAGCGATGCTTTTAGTAAGGATATTTTGGTATTGTCTTCCTACAATTTTGAAACTGATAAAAACAATGTTCTTCAACCCAATGAAAATCAAGCATTAAACGATATTTTTGCCACTAATAAATATCTTAACTACTCATACTCAAAGGTTAATGTTTTTTTTGAAACTCAACATGTGCAATTGTTTCCTTTGGAGTTTGAGGACGACAATTTGATTGATTTAAGTTTTAATCTGCTGATAAGCAATAGCTCCGAAAAACATAAAGTTTCAAACACTCTGATACCCAACGTGCTTAATATTATTGGGTTGGTTGATAATGTTTGTGTTTCGTATGCTTACGATTTATACGAAAACCCCAATATCTACACCACAAATTATGTTTTTTTAAAGTCGTTGTTGTCGGGTAACGTACAAACCGATGATGTTTTTTTCGTAAATATCAATTATAATTTTATAGAAATTGCCTTTATCGAAAAAAACAACGTTTCGTTTTACAATACTTTTAGTTATAAAACCAACGAAGATATTTTATATTATATTCTGTTTGTTGTTGAGCAATTGGGTTACAGCCACTTGGAATACAATATTGCTTTAACAAGCACGATTAAAAACGACTTGCTGAATTTGTTGAGACAATACATAAGCAATGTAAATCTTTTCGACAGTTACGAAAAAAGTATATCAAATATCAGTTCGGAGGTTGATAAGTCAAAGTATTATATCCTTTTACAATCGACATTATGCGAATAATTTTAGGGAAAAATAAAGGGAAAATTCTGCATCCGCCTAATAATTTGCCTGTGCGTCCTACAACCGACTTGGCAAAAGAAAGTTTGTTTAATATTTTGAACAATCATGTGGATTTTGAAGCCATAAGCGTTTTAGATTTGTTTGCCGGTACAGGTAATATTACATTTGAATTTGCATCAAGAGGCGCAATATCCGTTACTTCGGTTGAAAAAAATCAGAACTGCATAGCATATATTAAAAAAGTAGTTGCCGAACTTAATTACAACAACGCTTACGTTGTTCGTGCCGATGTTTTTAAGTATTTACAGAACTTAAAAATGAAATACGACATCATTTTCGCCGACCCACCATACGATTGTCCAAACGTTGGCGAAGTTGTTGATTTGGTTTTCAGAAATTCACTATTAAAACCCGAAGGCTTTCTTATAATTGAACACGATAGATACAAGAAATTCAACGACTCCCAAAATTTTTTCGACGAAAGACGCTACGGAAAAGTTCACTTTAGCTTTTTTACTGCCGCGGCGGAATAGAAATTTGTTTTGGAATAAATAGTGAAACATCTCCACCAAAGTAGTGAACTTCTCTCACTATCGACGACGTTATCATAACGTGTTCGGGAAGTGTTAGCAAAAATATTGTTTCTATTTCCGGCTTCAGCCTATAATTGACTTGCGCTACGCCTCGCTCAAATTCAAAATCTGCCGATGTTCGTAAGCCTCTTATCAAATATTTTGCTCCTATTTCATCACAAAAATCTACAGTTAAGCCTGAATAATGTCTTACTTCAACTTTATCAACGTCGGCAAAGACTTGTTTGAGCCAATTTAATCGGTCGTCTAAGTTGAAATAATTTTTTTTGTCCGAATTTGTTCCTATCGCTACGACAATCTTATCAAAAAAAGGCAAAGCTCTGCGGACAATCGACTCGTGTCCTCTTGTAACCGGATCAAACGACCCTGCAAAAACCGCTATTTTCATTACTTTATAATTTTTGCTTTAATAATTTAAGTTCTAATGTTTTTGTTCAAACAATTTCACAATGTTAATAACAACTTGAGTGGCTTTTTCCATCGATTCTAACGGAACGTACTCAAATCGGCTGTGGAAATTGTGTCCGCCTGCAAATATATTAGGACAAGGAAGTCCCATATAACTCAGTCTGGCTCCATCGGTACCTCCTCTGATAGGTTTTACAATAGGTTCAACTCCCGCCTGTCTGATAGCTTCTTTGGCAATTTCTATTATGTGATATACCGGCTCAATTTTACTTCTCATATTAAAATACGAATCGGTAATGGTAAGCGTTACAGTTTGCTCGCCATATTTTTTATTTAAAAATTCGGCTATATCGCTAAGATATTGCTTTTGCTTTTCAAACTCTTTAATATCGTGATTCCTAATTAAATAGTCGGCTGTAGCTTCCTCAACATTACCTTTCATGCCGTGCAAATGATAAAAACCTTCGTAATCTTGCGTATGTTCTGGTCGCTGATTTGCCGGAAGCATATTATTAATTTCAGTAATAATAATGGAGGCATTTATCATTTTGTTTTTTGCATATCCGGTATGAATATTTTTTCCTTTTACGGTAAAATTAGCCGAAGCTGCATTAAAGTTTTCAAATTCTAACTCTCCAACACCTCCTCCATCGAGAGTATAAGCATAATCGGCTGCGAATTTTTCTACGTCGAAATAATCAACACCTTTGCCGATTTCCTCATCAGGTGTAAAAGCAACTTTAATATCGCCGTGTTTAATGTCGGGATTATTTATCAGATATTGCATAGCCGTAACTATTTCGGCTACACCGGCTTTGTCGTCGGCACCGAGCAAGGTTTTTCCATCGCTTGTAATTATAGTTTTTCCTACATAGTTTTCAAGTTCGGGGAAATCACTTACAGGAAGCGAATAATTTTCGTCCAAAATAATATCTTTCCCGTCGTAATTATTTATAATTTGCGGATTTACGTTTGTACCGCTCATTTCAAAACTTGTATCAACGTGAGCAATAAAAGCTACAGTTGGAATATTTTTTTTATCCGAATTGGAAGGTAAAGTTGCAGTTACGTAACCTTTTTCATCTATTTGCACATCTTGCATTCCTATTTCTTTTAGCTCATCGACTAACAAATTTAACAAGTCGAATTGCTTATCAGTGCTCGGATAACTCTGCGATTCAGGATCACTTTGAGTGTCAATTTTTACGTATTTAATAAAGCGGTTTAATAAGGTTTCTTTCATTTTAAATTTGATTGTTGTGTTAAATAATTGTTATAAAAGTACAAAAAATGTAATTTTACAAAAATAATAATTTATACAATGGAGCAAAATTTTACAGAAAGAACAGAATTGTCGGATATAAGTAAGGCAGAATTATTAAATAACCTGAATAGCTTATTTGACGTTGAGAAAAGCATTTGCGTTTCCAATCCGTCTGATAGTGTGCAAATTTTTCAACTCGATAATACTGCAATTGGCGTTTCGACCTGCAATATGATTGAAGGCGTTGATTTTGATTTGACTTACTATCCTTTGCAGCATTTAGGTTATAAAGCTGTGGTAGCGAGCATATCGCAAATAATTGCAAAAAATATATTACCTACGCACATAAACATAAATATTTCGATTTCCAACAGATTTTCCGTCGAAGCATTAAACCAAATTTACAAAGGTGCAAGCAATGCTTGTAAGCGCTACAAAGTCAGCTTATCGGGCAATCAGTTAAATTCTTCATCGGTTGGATTAATTATTTCTACAACTACTTTTGGAACCAACAAAATCGAAAATATTTACAAAATCGGAGCAAATGAATACGATATTGTTTGCGTTAGCGGCGATGTAGGCGGTGCATTTATGGGTTTATTAGTTTTGGAAAGAGAAAAAGCAGTTTTTAAGGCAAACGAAAACATGCAACCCGATTTGCAGGGCTACGACTACATATTGGAGCGTCAGCTAAAACCCGAGCCAAGAACTGACGTTATTGAAGTTTTGCGTAAAAATAATATCGTTCCTACTTCTATGGCTTGTATAAAAGACTGTTTGGCTACCAACCTGCTGAAAATTTGTTCAATCTCCGATAAGGGTGCCGTTATTTACGAAAACAAATTGCCAATAGATGTCCAAACCATCTCTACTGCCGAAGAATTTAATATAACGTACTCTACCGCCGCTCTCAACGGTGGGGAAGATTTTGAACTATTGTTCACCGTTAATATAAACGATTACGAGAAAATTAGAACAATACCCGAATTTGTATCGGTAGGTTATATTACCGATAAATCGGAAGGAGTAAATCTTTCAACTGTAAATGGTCCTTTAATTCCTATAACATCATTAGGAATAAAAAACGATAAATAACATTGTTTTCAGATAGTTGCTCATGTCGGATAATTTTGAAACAATAAAAAACAAGACCTCTTTTTTGCCTAACAAGCCGGGCGTGTACCAGTTTTTTAACAAAGCCGGAAAAATTATATACATAGGTAAAGCGATTGATATAAAAAAACGCGTAAGTTCTTATTTCAGAGACGACGACAAGTTATCGGCAAAAACTAAATTGTTAGTCAGTAAAATTGCAGATATCAAATATATCGTCGTCGATACCGAGTTCGATGCATTATTGTTGGAAAACAACCTGATAAAGAAATACAAACCCAGATACAACATTCAACTAAAAGATGATAAAACCTATCCGTGGATTGTTATAAAAAACGAACCATTCCCAAGGGTTTTATCAACAAGGCATCATATAAACGACGGCTCTTCGTATTTTGGTCCGTATGCATCGGTACGCATGATGAATACGCTGTTGGAGCTTATTAGAAAGTTGTACAAATTGCGTTCGTGCAAGCTGAATTTATCGGAACGTGCCATAAAAAATAAAAACTACAAGGTTTGTTTAGAATATCATATTAACAATTGCGAAGGTCCTTGTATTGGTGAGCAAAGCGAAGAAGATTATATGAATTCCATAAACGAAATTAAAAACATTTTGAAAGGCAATTTTGTGGAAGTCAAAAACAATCTGTACAAGCTGATGGCACAGTATTCGGAACAATATGAGTTCGAGAAGGCACAAGAAGTAAAAGAAAAGATTGATATTTTGGCTCGTTACCAAAGCAAATCGCTGATAGTAAGCGACAAACTAAACAATTTCGATGTTTTTTCGTTTACCGAAGATATAAATTCGGCTTATGTGAATTTTATTAAGGTCATGTACGGTGCCATTGTACAGTCGCATACCATTGAGCTTAGAAAAAGGTTGGACGAATCCAAGGAATTTCTTTTAGAAATGGCAATTACTGATATTCGTCAGCGATTTTCTTCCGAAACCAAACATATTATTGTACCGTTTTTGCCGGAAACTAAGTTGCCTAACGCTACGTACATAGTTCCGCAGGCGGGAAATAACAAAAAGTTGTTAGAGCTTTCGGAACGAAATGCAATTATGTACAAACTTGAAAGGCACAAGCAAACAGAAAGAGTTGACCCCAATAAACATACCGCCAGAATACTTAAACAGCTTCAACAAGATTTGCGTTTGCCTAATTTGCCTGTCAGAATTGAGTGTTTTGACAATTCAAATATTCAGGGTGCTTATCCGGTAGCTGCCATGTCGGTTTTTATCAACGGAAAGCCGGCTAAGGATCAGTATAGACATTTTCACATAAAAACTGTTAAAGGTGCCAACGATTTTGCATCTATGCAAGAAGTGATATATCGCAGATATAAGAGACTTTTAGACGAAAAATCGGATTTGCCGCAGCTTATCATTGTTGATGGTGGAAAAGGTCAGCTATCGTCGGCTATGGCAAGTTTGGAGAAATTAGATTTGCATAAAAAAATACCTATCATTAGTATTGCTGAGAAATTGGAAGAAATTTATTACCCCAACGATTCGCTACCAATGTACATTGATAAAAAATCGGAAACACTTAAAATAATTCAGCATCTGAGAGATGAAGCTCACAGGTTTGGAGTGAGTTTTCATCGCAATTTGAGAGAGAAAGGCACTATTAAAACGGAACTAACTCAAATAAAAGGAATAGGCGAAACCTCAGCGAAAAATTTGCTCAAACATTTCGGTTCGGTAGAAGGTGTAAAAAAAGCAACGCAAGAGCAATTAGCAGAAGTTGTTGGAGCGCATAGAGCTGAGTTGGTTTGTAGTTATTTTAGGAGTGGCTCTTAGCCTTCGGCGTTACGGGTTGCGTGGTGCGGGTTGCGGGTTAATAGTTGTGAAATTGATACATCACTCGCATGATTTCGCAAAGCGTATGTTAAATTTAGTTTTATTTACTATAAAACAGCTCAACAAAATTGCTGATTACCACATGCTTTACGATGCTAGCCAACAATGAAAAAAGAGCCGCCTTGTATTAAGACAGCTCTTTTGTTGATATTTACCTAAATAATAATTATATCAAAACATTAAAATACATTTACTATTAAAAAGTAACACCTATTTTAACATTAAGATATGGACTTACTCTAAATTTATTATCTTTATCATAAAAATCGTAGTAAAACAAACCCCCTACATCAGCTCCATAGAAAAAAACATTTGAAATAGGTCTTCTAAGACCCCATTTTGGTAGTATTCCAATATTGAGTGATTTATCATCTTTTGACATTTGACTATAAGTAGCTATAAAGGAAGTACTAATATAATTAGCCGAATTTAACATCGTTTTTTTATTCTTTAAATTCCTTTTATCTATATTATAATAGTAGCGTGGCTCAATGTTCACGTAGGGTGTAACGTGAAAATTTACTTCGTTATTTTTTAAGTAACCGATAGAAGCACCTAACTCATAAATTAAGGTAGATTTTTGTTTCATTTTCATTTCATAAGCATATGATAAACCGAGTGGAGAAATCCTGAAAGTATTATAACTTTCGGTACTTTGAGCACTAATATTTCTGCTCAACAAAATCAATAGAAATGAAGTAAGTACAATCCTTATTTTGAATCCATTTTTCATAGTAACAAAATTTAAAGTTAATAATTTATTTATAGTTTTTTTATAATTATTTGCTACAAGGTGTTTCAGTATAACAAGTACCTAAATACAATGAACACAATTAAATTGCATTATTAATTTTCATCAAAATTAATATTAATTTAATATTGAAAACAAGAAAGCTTTGTTTTGACATAATTTAACGTTTTGAAACCATCGCTCGCGTGATTTTACAGAACGTGTTTAAATATTTTGCTTTAATATTTTCTATCTTTATTTATGTTCTTTTGTCTTGACACAAAAGAACCAAAAAGTCAAGGCTGACATTTCTTTTTTAGAAAATGACTTTTCTTATTGTTATTTCTTCTCACGAAAGATTATTGATTATATAATAAGCGAAGTTAATTTATTGCAAAAACAGCTTAACAAAGTCGCTGAAACTCTCCCGAAACTTCGGGACAAAACTCGGAACTCGAAACTCCCCCGCACCACGCAACCCGTAACCCGCAACGCTAACTACATCACTATTTGCCTAAACAAGTTCTTCATACTAACTTTCTTGTCGATAATTTCGGGTAATTCGTCAATACTAACTCGTTCTTGCTGCATAGTGTCTCTATCGCGAATGGTAACTTTATTATCGTCAATAGTTTGATGGTCGATAGTTACGCAATAGGGTGTTCCGATGGCATCTTGTCGGCGATAGCGTTTACCTATGGAATCTTTTTCGTCGTAATCGGTTTTAAAGTCGAATTTGAGCAAATTAACAACTTTTTCGGCTATTTCGGGTAATCCGTCTTTTCTGACAAGTGGAAGAACAGCTACTTTGTTAGGAGCCAATGCAGGCGGAATTTTAAGCACAACTCTCATTTCTCCGTCAACTTCTTCTTCGGTATATGCTGCCGACATAATGGCTAAGAAAGTTCTGTCCAAACCAATTGATGTTTCAACAACGTACGGTACGTACGATTGGTTAATCTCTGAGTCAAAATATTTAATGTTTTTCCCAGAATATTTTTCATGACTTGCAAGGTCAAAGTCGGTGCGTGAATGAATACCTTCAACTTCTTTAAAACCGAAAGGCATTCTGTACTCAATATCAGTTGCAGCATTGGCGTAGTGTGCCAATTTTTCGTGGTCGTGGTAACGATAGTTTTCGTCACCAAATCCTAGTGCTTTGTGCCAACGCATTCTGAACTCTTTCCAATATTCAAACCACTTCATTTCCTCGCCGGGTCTGACAAAGAATTGCATTTCCATTTGTTCAAACTCCCTCATACGGAAAATAAACTGTCTGGCAACAATTTCATTCCTGAAAGCCTTACCAATTTGAGCAATACCGAAAGGTATTCTCATACGACCGGTTTTCTGTACATTCAGATAATTTACAAAAATTCCTTGTGCAGTTTCGGGTCTCAAATACACTTTGGTTGTGCCTTCAGCCGTAGAACCCATATCGGTGCTGAACATAAGATTAAATTGTCTGACATCTGTCCAATTCCTCGAACCGCTAACAGGACAAACAATTTCGTAATCAACGATTATTTGCTTCAACTCGTCAAGGTCATTCTCTTCAAGAGCTTTAACCATACGGCTGTTAATCTCATCTATCTTATTCTGATTATCAATAACTCGCTGATTGGTTTGCCTGAACATTTTTTCGTCGAAGCTGTCGCCAAAACGTTTGGCAGCTTTTACTACTTCTTTATCGATTTTATCGTTAATTTTATCGATAAGGTCTTCTATCAAAACATCGGCACGGTATCTTTTCTTGCTGTCTTTGTTGTCAATCATCGGGTCGTTAAAAGCATCGACGTGTCCCGACGCCTTCCATGTAGTTGGATGCATAAATATTGCAGCATCAATACCTACAACGTTTTCGTTTAGCAGCACCATGCTGTCCCACCAATATTTTTTTATGTTGTTTTTCAGCTCAACACCGTTTTGTCCGTAGTCGTACACGGCACTTAAACCATCATATATTTCGCTCGACTGAAATACAAAACCATATTCTTTGCAATGTGATATTATTTTTCTGAATGTATCTTCGTTTGGTAGCATATTGTTTTTTGTTTATGAAATAAGAATTAAGTAGTAATTTTTTTTGCCTTTTTGGACTAAAATATATTTGTTGTTAAGAAGATATTTGTTGTCGATAATTTCTGATTCTTCAACTTTGTGTTTGTTAATCGAAACACCTCCGTCTTTAATCATTCGGCGTGCCTCTCCTTTCGATGCAAATATTGAAGTCTCAGTTGCCAACAAATCTAACACACCTATTGTAGCATCAAGGGTTTGCTTTGATATTGTAAACTGTGGAACGCCTTCAAATACCGATAATAAAGTTTGTTCATCTAACTTAAACAACACTTCTTCGTTGGCTTTGCCGAATAATATTTCCGATGCCTCGACAGCTGTATTGTAAGCATCTTCTCCATGAACTCTAATAGTAATATCTTTCGCCAATTCTTTTTGCAACAAACGCATATGCGGAGCTTCATTATGCTGTTTTTCCAAATCTAGAATCTGCTCCTGATCAAGAAGTGTGAAAATTCTGATATATTTTGTAGCATCTTCGTCGGAAGTATTTAACCAAAACTGGTAAAACTTGTAAGGCGATGTTTTTTCGGGGTCTAACCAAACATTTCCTGTTTCGGTTTTCCCGAATTTTCCGCCGTCGGCTTTGGTAATAAGCGGACAAACTAGTGCAAATGCCTCTCCTCCAACTTTTCTGCGGATAAGTTCCGTTCCGGTAGTAATATTTCCCCACTGGTCGGAACCGCCCATTTGAAGTTTACAGTTTTTGGTCTCATAGAGATGCAAAAAGTCATAGCCTTGTATAAGTTGATAAGAAAACTCGGTAAATGACATGCCTTCGGTTGCCTCACCGCTCAAACGTTTTTTCACCGAATCTTTCGCCATCATGTAGTTTACGGTAATATGCTTACCTATGTCACGGATAAAGCCCAAAAATGAATAATCCTTCATCCAATCGTAATTGTTTACAAGTTCAGCAGCGTTCGGTGCTTCGCTTTCAAAATCAAGGAATTTAGCCAATTGCGCTTTGATGCATTCTTCATTGTGTCGAAGTGTATCCTCAGCCAGCAAGTTTCTCTCAGCCGACTTCATCGATGGGTCGCCAATCATACCTGTAGCACCGCCCACCAATGCGATAGGTTTATGTCCTGCACGCTGAAAATGAAGGAGCATCATCACACTTACCAAGTGCCCAATATGTAGCGAGTCTGCCGTCGGGTCAATTCCTACATAGGCTGATGTCATCTCTTTCTGTAACTGTTCTTCTGTCCCCGGCATTACAGTATGTATCATGCCTCGCCATTCGAGTTCTTCAATAAAGTTCATGTTTTTTTATTTGCAAAAGTAAGTCTTTTTTTGCTTTTTGGTGAATAAACCTTTACGTATGATTTTTTTATTTCAAAATACTTGTAATTTTGTAAAATAAATAACCAAAACTCCGTTAGTCTGGTTTGATATTTGTAACGATTTAGATATTTGAAACAGCCTTAATAAATTATGCATAAGAAAAGTATATTAATCAGAGATTTAACCCTCAGAGACGGACAACAGTCGTTGTTTGCAACACGAATGACCCAATCGCAGGTGGACAGAGTTCTGCCTTTATTTAACGAAGCTAATTTTTACGCAATGGAAGTATGGGGTGGAGCCGTACCCGATTCCGTTATGCGTTATTTGAACGAAAGTCCGTGGACTCGCTTGAACAAAATTAACGATGCCGTTGGCGAAAAAACCAAACTAACGGCACTTTCAAGGGGTAGAAACTTGTTTGGCTACAGCCCATACCCCGACAGCGTTATTGAAGGTTTTTGCAAACTATCTATTGAGAATGGAATCTCGATTATGAGAATTTTCGATGCTCTTAACGATTTCAATAATGTTAAATCGACAATAGAATACGTTAAAAAATATAATGCCATCGCCGATTGTGCTTTGGTTTATACAGTTGATTCAAAACCGTGCAGAAAAAATAAATTCAGATGTTTTTTCAATCTCTATCGCGAGCCCGAAAAGGTATTTACCTTAGAATATTTTTTAGCTAAAGCAAAAGAATTGGAACTGATGGGTGCCGATATTATTACCATAAAAGATATGGCAGGACTGATAAAACCTGATATTGCCGGCAAATTGGTTAAACTTTTAAAAGAAAATGTAGATGTTCCCATCGATTTGCATACGCATTGCACACCCGGATACGGAGTTGCCTCAGCATTGATGGCTATTGTCAACGGAGTTGATATACTTGATACCGACATTGGTTGTTTTGCCGGTGGCACATCAAATCCTCCTTTTGAAATTGTGCAAATATTCTGCGATAAATTAGGCATTGATACTAATGTTAATCTTGAGGCTGTTTCGAAAATTGCTCCAATTTTGCGAGAAATTCGCACTGAATTAAAAGAATTTGACAATTACAAATCATTCCCAAGAGAGTTTGATTTATTATCCGATAAATTACCTGCCGAAATAGATGCTTTGTTTGATAAGGCAATTGAAGAAGCTAAAAAAGACGATACAGAAAGTTTACTTGAAACTTGCCATCAAATCGAACATTGGTTTGGTTATCCGCCAGCAGACGAAAAAATAAAAGTCGCCGAAATACCCGGTGGTATGTATTCAAACATGATAGCTCAGCTAAAACAGCTAAAAATGGAAGACAAGCTAAACCGAGCTATAGAACTTATACCTAAGGTTAGAATGGATGCGGGAAGTCCACCTTTGGTTACGCCTACAAGTCAGATAGTTGGAGTACAAGCAGTTAATTGTGCTATAGACGAGACTAAAAGAAACCCTGAATATACCACTAAATCGGTGCAATTTATAAATTTGGTCAAAGGTGGTTATGGAGCAACGCCTGTTCCTATTGACGAAGAATTTAGGTTTAAAATTGCAGGTGTTTACAAGGAAGAAGATTACGACCCAAGCACCTACACCAAGCAGGAAAATCCGACATTTCCGGAATTTAATAATGCAGTTTTGGCAAAAGATTTAAAGGAAGAATTGCTTTTGGAATTGTTCCCACAGGTAGCTTACAATTTCTTATACTCCGGTATTAAGAAAAAATGTGAAGAAATTGTTGAAAACGAGCGCCGCGCAAAAGAAGAGAAAATCTTAAAGGAAAAGAGAGAATACGAAGAACTTTCGTCAGAAGCAAAACAAGAAAGGTTGCTACAGGGGTTGTACAGTTATGATTGGGCTACGGGATTTGAGTAGAAAAGGTCTCTGAGTCCATCAAGAATCGAAAAACTGAAGCAACGGTTCGGTGCTACGCACCTTTGGTGTAACATGTATAATTTATGCTATAAATTGTGCGGTGCTAACGCACCTTTGTTGGCAATTAGCCCCGAAACTTTGGAGTGCAATTAGTACAATTACTAATTTATAATTGTTAATTATTAATTGCCCCGAAACTCGTAACTCGCACCATTCACCAACCACCATTCACCAATCACTAATTTATTTTGTACCCAAAACGATCCAACTGCTGGTCGTCTTGTCGCCAGTTTTTGCTTACTTTAACAACGAGTTCCAAAAAAACTTTACTACCGATAAATTCTTCTATGTCTTTTCGGCTTTCTATACCTACTTTTTTGATGGCTTTACCGTTGTTGCCAATCAGAATAGCTTTTTGAGTCTCACGTTCGACAAAAATAACGGCATTAATGACGACTATATCTTCTTTTTCTACATAGTTTTCAATAAAGACTTCGGTGGCGTATGGGATTTCGTCGCGGTAGTTTAAGAATATTTTTTCTCGAATTATTTCCGAAACAAAAAACCTCATCGACCTGTCGCTCAAACTATCATCTTTGGGATAAAAAGCTGCGTGATGCGGCAATAACTCAACAATTTTCTCGATTAGTTCGGCTGTGCCTATTTCATCTTTTGCCGAAATTGTTTCAACAAAAGCACACGGGAAATCGCTTGTCAGTTTATTTTTGTATTGCCCAACTTCGTTAGCATCGGCTTTATCAATCTTGTTGATAGCAATAAATAGCGGTCTTTTTAGCTCTTTTATTTTTTCAATTATTTCTTCGTCAATTTCTTGATTAAAAAAATCGATGAGATAAATGAAAATATCGGCATCTTGCAAGGAACCTCTTACAAACGACATCATTTTTTCGTGAAGTTTATTGTGTGGCTTCACTATTCCGGGAGTATCTGAAAAAACTATTTGATAGTTGTCTTCGTTTAATATACCTATAATACGATGTCGGGTTGTTTGTGGCTTAGGCGTGATGATTGCCATTTTTTCGCCCATCAAAGCATTAAGTAAAGTCGATTTTCCGGCATTAGGCAGACCAATAATATTTACAAAACCTGCTTTATGTTCAGAGTTCCCCATGGAATTAATATTATTGAATTATCTTCTGTTACTGTTATTACTCATGATATCTATAATAACTTCGTCGGTAATTTTCATACCCGATTGCGACAGAGTACGAATGTTCATCAAAGTTTTTTCAACGTCGTCGTCAATAATTCCGTCTCCTCCGTGTAGGTATCTGCCAGCACAAGCAAGCATAGCTCCGTCAAAAGCTGCATACATGCTTGTAGCTATTTTCTTTGCACAGGAAGCTTTTGCTCCATCGCAAATAATACCTGAAATGTCGCCCAATGTATTGGTTATTGCATGAGAAACTACTTCAAACGATTTATCTTGAATTAGGCACAAAGCTCCCGAAAAAGCGGCGGCTGCACAAACAACACCGCAGTACGCAGAAAGACGTCCGACATTGGTTTTGATATGGACTGTAGCCATATGCGAGAAAAATAAAGCTCTTATTAAATTCTCTTTGCTAGAATTTGTATATCTGGCATATTCGATTAAAGCCAACGACGCAGTTATCCCTTGATTGCCACTGCCACTAGCTGTCATAACGGGTAGCGGACAGCCGCTCATACGTGCATCTGCTCCTGCTGCTGCGTAGCTAGCTGCGTTGTTTCTAGCATCGTCGCCGTATATGCCGTTTTTTATGTTTTCTCTAATTATCTGACCAATATTTATTCCGTAAGTCCCTTTTAAACCTTCGTCGGCAATAGCCGAATTCATTTTTATTACTTTATCAAAAAGCGGTTCGATTTTGCTTAATTCAACGCTTTGAGCTACATCGTATATAGCTTTTAATGTCAGTTTCTCTCTGTCTTTAACAGGCGAATTAAAATCGGAATCGTTGCAAGGTTGTTTTAGTAATATTTCGCCGTTTCTTTCAATCTTGGTTATGTTTGTGTGTATATGTTTTACTTCGACAGAAGCATCATCAGTGTCGCTTTGAGCTTTTATCAGAAAATACAATTTAATATCGGTTGGTTCGTGAATAATTCTAATATCAGCTTCTTTCATAAATTGTTTGGTCTTTTCAATATCATCGTCGTTAAGTTCGCTGATAACCATAAGCTCTTTTGAAGAATCGCCGGCTACTACACCTAATGCCACCGCAGATTCAATCCCAATCATACCGCCACTGTTGGGGATAATCACACTTTTTACATTCTTTATTATGTTTCCTGAAACATGTATCTGTACTTTGTTAGGAATAGTTCCCAAAATTTCTCTTACTTTTGCTCCTATGTATGCCAAAGCTATAGGTTCGGTGCAGCCTTCGGCAGGTACCACCTCTTCAAATAATATGTCGAGCATTTGATTTTCTGTAATCATAAACAAACCGTTTTTATTGGCTTCCAAAGTTAATATTTTTGTAATAATTGAAAATAGGGTGGGAAAATTTGTGTTAGCTGTTGGCTATTAGCTTTTAGCCGTTGGCTGATGGCTTTTTGTGATAGGTGATGAGTGATGGGTGGCAATGAGCAATGTACAATTATCCACGAAACTTCGGGAGTAATGAACAATTTATAATTACTAATTGCCACGTAACCCGCAACTCGTAACTCGTACCACGCAACATCCCGAAACTTCAAGACACCATTCACCCACCACCAATCACCGACCACTCCCGAAACTTCGGGATTATTTGCTGATTGCAAAAATAATTTATCTTTGTACTCAATAATTCACATAGTTATGAGCAACAATACTGAAAACATTGATAATTTAGAAAATACTCCGACTAACTTTATTCATCAAATTATAGAAGAAGAGTTGGCTGAAGGTAAAAACGAAGGAAGAGTTCATACTCGTTTTCCGCCGGAACCTAACGGACACCTGCATATTGGACATGCAAAAAGCATTTGCTTAAATTTTGGCACAGCACAAAAATATGGTGGTGTTACCAATTTGCGTTTCGACGATACAAATCCGACAAAAGAAGACGTTGAGTACGTTGACGGAATAATGGAAGATGTACACTGGCTTGGCTTTGATTGGGAAGATCGGCTTTATTACGCTTCCGATTATTTCGACCAACTTTACGAATGGGCTATCAAATTCATTAAAGAAGGCAAAGCTTACGTCGATGATTTGAATAACGAACAGATAAGCGAATACAGGGGAACTATCACAACACCAGGAAAAAACAGTCCGTACAGAGATAGAAGTGTAGAAGAAAACCTAGACCTTTTCACCCGAATGAAGAATGGAGAGTTTAAAGAAGGTGAAAGAGTTTTGAGAGCAAAAATAGATATGGCTCACCCCAATATGCTAATGCGCGACCCTATAATGTATCGTATTCTTCACGCTCATCATCACCGCACCGGAGATAAATGGTGTATATATCCTATGTACGACTACGCTCACGGTCAGAGCGACTTTTTAGAAGGCATTACACATAGTATTTGTACATTGGAGTTTGAAGTCCACCGACCACTATACGATTGGTATCTAGACCAGATTGTTGAAGGCGATTACAGACCACGACAAATTGAATTTGCGCGTCTTAATCTAACTTATACGGTTATGAGCAAACGCCGCTTGTTGCAATTGGTAGAAAACAATTATGTTGAAGGTTGGGACGACCCCAGAATGCCTACTATAAGCGGTTTAAGAAGACGCGGTTACACTCCTGCCGCTATTCGCAACTTTGCCGATATTATTGGTGTTGCCAAAAGAGACCAAACCATCGATTATTCGCTTTTGGAATTTTGCTTGCGCGAAGATTTGAATAAAACTTCAAACAGGGTAATGGCGGTTCTTGATCCTATAAAACTGATTATAGATAATCTTCCCGACGGCTACCGCGAAGAAGTGGAAGCAGTCAACAACCCCGAAGACGAGACAGCCGGCAAACGCAAACTTACTTTTACCAAAGAAATTTATATCGAAAGAGATGATTTTATGGAAGACCCGCCCAAAAAGTTTTTCAGACTTAAACCCGGCGGCGAAGTTAGACTAAAATTCTCGTATATAGTTAATTGTACTTCGGTTGAAAAAGACGAAAACGGCAACATTATTGCTATTCATTGCGATTATCAACCCGATACAAGAAGCGGTATGCCAAACAGTAATAAAAGAGTTAAAGGGACTTTACATTGGGTATCGGCTGAAGACGCAGTAGAAGCTGAAGTCAGACTGTACGACAGATTGTTCCTCAAAGAAAATCCTAATGACCACCCCGAAGGAGAAACATTTTTGTATAACGTAAATCCGGATTCGCTTAAAAAAGTTACCGCTTTTGTCGAACCCAGCTTAAAAGATGCTCTTCCGGGCGATAGATTTCAGTTTGAACGAATAGGATACTTCTGCGTTGATAAAGATTCGTCGGAGAACAAATTAGTCTTTAACAGAACCGTACCTCTCAGAGATTCTTGGGCAAAAATTGCAAATAAATAATGTAGCATTTTTGTAATTAATTAGATTAAAAATAAATCTGATTATTTAACAAAAAGCATTATTTTTGTAGCGTAAAAAGAGTTTAAAGTTAAAAAGTAATGCTACAAACGTTAAAAATAGGAACTCTTAGATGGCTTCATATTCAAGATCCTAGCGATGAAGATTTGGAATTTTTGAAAGATAATTTCCACTTTCACCCATTGGATATTGAAGACTGTAAGAGCAGAAATCAGCGTCCGAAAATAGACGTTTACGACGACTATTACTTTTTAATTTTGCATTTTCCAAATTACGACAGATTTAAACGCTTGCTTAAAACCAAAGAAGTCAAAATTTTTTGGGGCGAAGATTATATCATCACAATAGGCAAATCTCATTGGGTTGTTAGTTCACTGTTTGACAATGTTATGCAACAAAACGACCCATACGAATTGCTACAAGCCGGTACTTCCGACTCATTGCTTTACAAAATTATTGAAAGACTCATGCACGAGACCTATCAGCTGATTAGCAAAATGGGAATTGAGTTGGATTTGATAAACAGAGAACTGTTTAGCAAAAATGCCGATAAAACTATTGAAAGAATTTCTGTTACCCGCAGAAATATGATACAGCTTAACACAATTTTTAAACCACAAATTCGTCTTTTCCAAGGCTTTGAATCAGGTCATATTGAAGGTTTTGCCGAAAACATGGAAGACTATTGGGGTAATATTTTGGACTACTACCAAAAAATGTGGGATATGATTGAAGATTACGAAGAGTTGATTGAAGGCTTATCAAAAACCTTTGATTCGTTGCAGACAAACAGAACCAACGAGATTATGAAAGCTCTTACACTTATTTCTTCAATTTTACTTCCCTTAACTTTCGTTGCGAGTTTGTACGGCATGAACGTCAATTTGCCTTTTGCCGGTTTAAAAAATTCGTTTTGGTTACTACTATCCATTATGCTATTTATTTCTATAGCATTTATTCTGCTTTTTAAGCGAAAACGCTGGATGTAGGTACAAGTTTAAAAATACAAAAAAGCTGACCTTATACTCAAGTCAGCTTTTTTTATGTTCTGATTGATTGTGAGTAGCCGTTAGCCCTTGGCTATTAGCCAAAAGCTAATTATCAGTTGTATCTTGGTTCTTCCTTTCAAAATCCAAAATCATTTCCTCCGGCGATTTGCCTAAGTAATATAACAATCCTTCCACATCTTTTGCCAATTCATGGTCGGGATATGTTGCCAAAAATTGGTTGTACGTTTTATTTGCCGAAACGTAATCGTTTAAATAATTATCATAAGTGAAACCTAGAGTAAAAATGGTTTCGGGAATTTTTTCCCAGTCGGGATAATCCGATAATATTTTATTGTAAATTTCAATAGACTTAAAAGCCTTACCTATGCTGTTAGCCCACGAAGCAGCCCTATACAAATATTCGGGCGAAAGAGTGTCGCTCGGATATTTTTTTGCAAATTGTTCGTAATCGACAATCAATTTATTTATAGCTGTGGTATCGGGCAAACCAGGTTGACTTAATCTGCTTTCATTTTGCTGAATTCTGTTTTGTAACTTGGCTTTATTGTTAAAACAAGCCGTAAAAACCGATAAGGTCAGAAGTAATAAAATTGTAATTCTTAATGCTTTCATAAGTGTTTGTTTTTAAAGTTATATAGTTATTTGTGGTTATTTCTTTTTGTTTGCAAAAATCATTTTATAATTAGCTTCGGTAATGCCTTTTTGTATATCCGACAATTTCTTTTTATTCATAATCTTTCGCAAAGGGTGAATTTTATCGACAAATAGCACTCCTTCTAAGTGATCGTATTCGTGCTGAACAATGCGAGCTACAATCCCTTCAAGAATTTCTTCGTGAGGTTCAAAATTTTCGTCTAAATAACGTATTCTAATTTTTTCTTTCCTAATCACTTCTTCGTGAATATCAGGAACACTCAAACATTCCTCTGTAAATGCGACATCCTCGCCAAAACGCTCTAATATTTCGGCATTAATAAATACTTTCTTGAAATCGACTGCTTCGGGTTTCTCATCCTGATAATAAGTAGCATCAACTATAAACAAACGTATCGATTTATTAATTTGCGGAGCCGCCAACCCTACACCCGACGACTCATACATGGTTTCCCACATGTTTTCTATAAGCTCTGATAATTGGGGGTAATCGGGTGAAATATCAATGCTCTTTGCCCTCAAATTCTTATGTCCGTATGCAACTATTGGTAATATCATTTCTGTTTTTCTTGCAATTCTATTGTTTGTAAATACGATTGTAGTATTATAGTAGCGCTTACTGTATCAACCAATGCCTTGTCGCTGCGTTTTTTTTTCTTCGCTCCCGACGAAATTATAGCTTGTGTTGCCATTTTTGATGTAAACCTCTCGTCAATCCTAACAATTGGTATATTCGGATAGGTTTTACTCAACTTTTTCACAAATGGCTCGGTAAATCGCGCCGATTCGGAAAGTTGGTTTTGCATATCCTTAGGCAACCCGACAACTATACATTCTACAGCATTTTCTTTGATGTACTTGTCCAAAAAATCAAACACGCTTGCTGTAGGAACAGTATCGAGCGGAAAAGCATAAGTCTTTGTCTCATCGCTTACTGCTATTCCTGTCCGTTTCTGACCGTAATCTATTGCTACTATTCTACCCAATACAATTTTTCTGCAAAGATAGTTATTTTGCATAAAAATTATTCTTCTGTCATTCCTTTTGCGAAAAGAAAATTACCTGACATTCAGAAAACAATGAAATATTAATCATAAAATAAACTACCACTAACAATGAATAATAATTTTTTATAGTTAAAAAACTCTGTTAATCGTAGAAATTGAGTACTTTTGGAAGTTGACTATATAATATTTTATGGAAGTTGATATTTTTATACCTGCGTATATCGACCAAATAAGTCCCAACACAGGCTTAAATATGGTAAACATATTAAACAGATTTAATGTGGTTACCCATTACAATCCTGAACAAACCGATATGGGCGAAAATGTTTTTAACAACGGTAATTGGGACGATGCAAAACTTATTGGTCAGAAGTTTATCGATGATTTTGACACTGACAGACACGTTGTATCTCCGTGTTACTCAGCTGTTTATCACGTCAGAAACTATTTCGACGAAATGTTTTACAATTCATCTTTCCACAACAAGTATCACAAACTTAAAGATAACTTGTTTGAATTTTCTGAATTTCTGACACAAATCTTAAGAATATCCTCGCTTAACGCAGTTTTTAATCATAGAATTTCATTCTTCAACCCATTAATGATGAATCAAAACAGTATTTTCACAGTGCTTAATCTTGTTAGAGGCATTACCATAGTAGATGTTGATAAAAATGAAACTCCCAGCTTTTACGAAAGTTTTTTAATGCCCAAATTCGATTTTATCCGTCTTAAAACTGCCGAAGATTATATTGAAAAGGCATCGAAACTTAATGTAGAATATGTGGTTACTACCGATACTCACATTATTGAATATCTCGACTCTGCTATTGCTAATAAAAATTCAAATATTAAAACCATACATTTAATTGATTTGCTTAGCTATTCAAATGATAACTAAAAACTCAAATCGGCTATCACAACAAAACTTTAGTTAAATCATGGTACAAAAAACACTAATTACATTAATAAAACGTACAGAAACTCATTTTTATAAATTTTTTATATTTTTATTTTTGATGACGTTATCCAACACGTTAATATCACAGAAGACCAAATTTGACATTAATCCCGACGATATTCCCGTAGTTAATTTTTTGTACTCAGAAGGTAGTACCAATTATTTTTCTATTGATTTTTCGATAATCGAACCTGATGATAAGCAGTTTATTATCAACTATTTAAACAAAAAAAAGATTTTTGTTTCGAACGACTATAATACCGACGATGATAATATTATATTTTATACTCAATACAATCCAAGTCTTGCTTCTGCCGAACAAATAACCAACATAGTAGTTAATGCCGTAACCTATCTGCATCTTTATAAAGACAAAAGCCCTGCATTTTGCGAAAGCGACATATACAACATAAATAATCTTGATAGGACAAGAGAAGAAATTGGCTGCGAAACCGCCGATGTGGCATGTTCCGATGAACAATATTCGTTTCCCTCTGGAACTAGTGGTACGGCAACAGTACCTGTAAATGGATACCCTAACTACGACTGTTTGAATAGCCGACCTGCTCCTGCATGGTTCTACATGCAATTTGACGAACCGGGAGATATTACTATACATATTGAACAATGGTCGGTAGGAGACCCGCCTGTAGGACGTGATGTTGATTTTTGCTGTTGGGGACCTTTTAACACTTTAATGGAAGGCTGCGAAACCGGTTTAACTGGAGCTAATGTGGAAGATTGTAGCTATTCTCCGGCACCGACAGAAGATTGCGACATAGAAAATGGTCAACCAGGCGAAATATATATTTTACTTATTACAAACTACTCCCAACAACCGGCAACCATAACTTTCTCGCAAAGTATGGGCACGGGGCATACAAATTGTAACATAGTTTACCAATGCGGTATTATTTCTGTTACTGCTAATCCCAGCGCTTGCGATGAAAATACAAATACATATAACCTTACCGGAAATGTTGAATTTGTTAATGCTCCCGAAGGAGGAACTCTTAATATTACGGATGTTAACGCAAGCAAGGGTACTATTCTTTATCCACCCTTTACTAGTCCTATGCCATATACTATTAGCGGTATTCCTTGCGATGGACAACAACATACGGTAAATGCTTTTTTTACTGAAGCCTTAGATTGTGCGCTAGAACAAACATACACTAGCCCCACAGCCGTGTGTCCAACTGCCACAATAAGCGGAGGCGGAAATATTTGCCAAAATGGAATTGATTCTACAAAAATTACTATAAACTTTACCAGTGCTCCACCTTACACTTTTTCATATTCAAGAAACGGTACTATTATCAACACTGTTAGTAACTATAATGAACCTACTTATTCGTTTTGGGTTAAGCAAGATGGTGTTTATGAGGTTGGGTCTGTCAGTAATTTATTATGCCCGGGAACTACTTCAGGAAATGCCATTGTTAATGCTGTTCCATTACCAACACCTAGTATTACAGGAGAAAATAATTTATGTGTAAATTCCACTCATAATTTTACAACACAAGCAGGTTTTATAAATTATACGTGGGATATAAGTCCAAGTGCTGATATTATTGGCGGTGGAGGATTTAACGACGAGTTTATTACTATTAACTTCACCAACCCAGGCACTTACACTCTGAGTGTTAATTATCAAACACTTAATCCTATAAGTTGCTTCGGCGCTGAACCCGATTCTGTCATAATAACAGTAAATCCCCTACCTGTCATCAGTATCACAGGAACTACACCTTGTTGTGTTAATGAACAATACACATACACAACAGAAACAGGAATGACCAACTACTTATGGACAATTGACGGAGGGGGAACAATTATTTCGGGTGAAGATACCGACCAAGTTACTATTGAATGGACTACCCCGGGCGTTCATAATGTTTATGTCAACTACAACGATGCTAACGGCTGTACTCTACCTGCTCCCGAAAGTAAGCAAGTTGTAGTACATCCATTACCTACGGCTTTTGCAGGAGTAAATGCAGCTATTTGTGCTAACGATACTTATACAATAAACGATGCCGATACTACTCATAGTACAG
>JAQVEX010000011.1 GCA_028697555.1 Lentimicrobiaceae bacterium
GTCAGGAGTCAGGAGTTAGGAATTAAGAGTTAGTAGTATTTATACTCGAAACTCAGAACTATCCCGTAACCCGTAACCCGTAACACGTAACACGTAACACGTAACACGTAACACGCAACACGTAACACGCAACACGTAACAGCCAACAGCTAACAGCTAACAGCCAACAGCTAATAGTTAAAGTATCTGACAACAATAAAAGTCAATATAGATTACTTAAACCTTACGGCAACAAATCCTTAAATTCAACCATAGGTTTTATAGAATCGACCAAACTTGTATATAAAGGCATAAACTCTTCTTTTACCGGGGGAGCCGGCGGCGATTCTAATTTTAAAGGGTCTATTGGTTTTCCGTTTTTATAAACTCTAAAATCCAAATGCGGACCTGTAGATAATCCGGTACTTCCAACATATCCAATAACTTCGCCCTGAGCAACTCGTTTTCCTTTTTTAATGCCTTTGGCAAAATTTCTTAAATGAAGATAAGCCGTAGTGTACGTGCTATTATGTTCAATTTTAACAATATACCCTGCCCCACGATCGTAACCGGCTGAAATAACCTTTCCTGAGCCTATACTATGAACAGGCGTTCCTTGTGGTGCAGCATAATCAACACCGTGATGCGGGCGTCTAATCCTTAGTATTGGATGTAATCTGCTGTGCGAAAATTTTGAGCTAATGCGACTATATTTCAGCGGAGCCTTTAAAAATGCTGTTCGCAAATTTTCTCCACTTTCGTTATAATATTCGGGAACAGATAAACTATCGGGTTGAAATCTGAATGCATAATAGTTTTTATTATCATGCAGAAAATTACAAGCAACAATCTTACCTATCCCTATGAACGAAGTATCTACATACATTTCTTCAAAAACTACCTTAAACGCATCGTTTGGCTGAATACCAAAAAAATCAATTTTCCAGGCATAAATATCCGAAAGTTCAACAGCCACCACAGGTGATGCGTTCAATTCAATAATACTATTCCATAACGAACTGGTAATTTCACCTTCAATAGTTCTAAAAATCCTAATTACGTTTTTCTGTTCCAAAACAGCAGTAATACTGTCAGAAAAACTCCATAAAACGTAATCGACTGCATTTTTTTCGTAAACAAAATATTTTAAAACAGAATCTTTATCCAAAATAATACAATATGGATTTCCAATCCTAATATCTCTCGGATTCATAACGTCCGAAGTTTTTCTTACCAATTTATCAATTTCATTGGCAGAAATATATTTCCCCAAAATAGTGCCCAAAAATTCGCCTTCCTTAATATTATCCTGAATAACATTTAACGAATCTACACAAATACCATACATTTCCACGCTTTCAACTTCTTCAACCTTTGATGTCCTTTTGCATGAGATACTTGTAAAAAAAATAATAGCTGCTGCAAATAAAATACTAAAGTGAAATTTCATACCTGTTTTTCGTCTTTTTTATAATATTTCGTTGATGTTTTTTTATTAAAAAATACAAATTTATAATAATCATGTTATTAATTAATAAAAAATAATTAATTTTGCAACTCAATTAAATTTTTTATTAACCTTATAGAAAGGATGTATTAGTATGATTATTGTACCCGTGAAAGAAGGCGAAAACATTGATAGAGCCTTGAAGAAGTTGAAACGTAAGTTTGAAAAAACAGGTACTCTTAAGGAATTGCGTCGCCGTCAGGCTTTCGTAAAACCATCTGTAAAGAAAAGAGAAGACCGTAAAAAAGCTATTTACGTGCAACGACTTCAGCACGAAGAAGAAAACTAATCGGTAATCTTTACTAAGTAGAAGTTATTTCTGTACAAGCTGAAATGTTATTTTGTTTTCATTTTTAATGTTTATCAATAAAGTATAGGAATAACTTCTTTTTTTATGAAATATGTTATTAAATGCATTCAATAATTACTTGACTTACGAAAAACGATATTCGGAACACACCGTTTATGCGTACAGTAATGATATTGAGGCATTTAACAAATACATAAACGATACTTACGAAGGCACAGATATTCTTGAAGTTGACCATCAAATGGTGCGTTCGTGGGTTGCTGCTTTGGTCGATTCGGAAATTTCGGCAATTAGTATAAAACGCAAACTTTCGTCGGTAAGAGCATTTTACAGATACTGTCAACAAAAAAAGCATATCAAATATAATCCGGCTGCAAAAATTGTTGCTCCAAAAACTGGCGAAACTTTGCCTACCTTTTTAACAACAGAGCAAACCACAAAGCTTTTAGATTTGTTACCAAAGGCGGACAATTACATTGATAGCAGAGACCGTATTATTGTTACTCTACTCTACGCCACCGGAATAAGAAGAGCCGAACTTAAAAATCTGAAAACAACCGATATTTCTTTTGATAAGAAAACTATTACGGTCGTGGGAAAAAGAAATAAACAAAGAATTATACCTATTGGCGAAAACCTTATCAGTGAACTTAATAACTATATTGAACAACGAAGAAAATTTGTTTCTCAATTGCCGAATTTTTGCGAAAACGATTCACTTTTGTTAACTATAAAAGGAAAGCCGATATACGACAAGGCAATACATAATGTTGTTCATAGTCAGCTAACTAAAGTAGCAACCAATAGCAAATTAAGTCCTCACGTGCTACGACACACATTTGCAACACAATTGCTAAACGACGATGCCGACATAAATGCAATTAAAGAACTGTTAGGACATTCGTCATTGGCTGCTACACAAATATATACACACAACACGATAGATAAACTAAAATCAATACATAAACAAGCTCATCCACGAGCATAAAAATAAAAGCATTATGGATATTAAAATAAATTCCCTTCACTTTAAAACAGACCAAAAGTTAGAAGTTTTCATTCAAAATAAAGTTGAAAAATTAGCAAACTATTACAACGGAGTTATTGGAGCTGATGTATCGCTAAAAATAGCAAACACCCAAACTAACGAAAATAAAATTGCTGAAATCAGATTAATTATACCCGGCAACGATTTATACGTAAAAAAACAAAGTAAAACTTTTGAAGAGTCGATTGACAAATCCGTTGATGCTCTAAAGAGACAGCTAACAAAGCATAAAAATAAATTAAAAGGAGAATAAAAAAAGCGAAAAATATTTTGTTATTTGAAACAAAAGAATTACTTTTGCAACTTCGTTTTTTAGACTAAATTTTTTCACAAAAATAATGTTTAAACAGCGATAACAGCAAAAGCCGATGTAGCTCAGTTGGTAGAGCAGCTGATTTGTAATCAGCCGGTCGGGGGTTCGAGTCCCTCCATCGGCTCAACTGAAAAAGTTCTTTGTAATATTAAATTAAGTAATATTTAACGGGGAGGTACCAAAGCGGTCAAATGGGGCAGACTGTAAATCTGTTGGCTAAGCCTTCGAAGGTTCGAATCCTTCTCTCCCCACGGTAAAACAACACAGCAGGCGGAAGTAGCTCATTTGGTAGAGCGATAGCCTTCCAAGCTATAGGTGGCGGGTTCGAGCCCCGTCTTCCGCTCAAGTATTTGCCTTTGTAGCTCAGGGGTAGAGCACTTCCTTGGTAAGGAAGGGGTCGCGAGTTCAATTCTCGCCAAAGGCTCTACAACGAAACAAAAGCAAATAATAATTATATTATCGAAATACTTATAATAACAAATAAAAATTACTAAACATTAATTAAAATGGCAAAAGAAAAATTTGAACGCTCGAAACCACACGTCAATATTGGTACTATTGGACATATTGACCACGGTAAAACAACCCTAACTGCTGCTATTACTACTGTATTAGCAAACGCAGGTTTATCGGAAAAAAGGTCTTTCGATTCGATTGACAACGCTCCCGAAGAAAAAGAACGTGGTATTACTATTAATACTTCGCACGTAGAATATGAAACAGAAAATAGGCACTACGCTCACGTTGACTGCCCCGGACACGCCGACTACGTTAAAAACATGGTTACCGGTGCTGCACAAATGGACGGAGCTATATTAGTTGTTGCTGCAACTGATGGTCCTATGCCTCAAACACGTGAACATATCCTACTTGCACGTCAGGTTGGTGTACCTCGCTTGGTTGTTTTTATGAACAAAGTAGACTTGGTTGACGACCCAGAATTGTTAGAACTTGTTGAAATGGAAATTCGTGACCTACTTTCATTCTACGGTTTCGACGGCGACAACGCACCTGTTGTTCAGGGCTCGGCATTGGGTGGATTGAACAACGAACCACAATGGGTAGAAAAAATCATGGAGCTTATGAAAGCTGTTGACGAGTACATTCCTCTACCACTTAGAGCAAAAGATAAAGACTTCTTGATGCCTATTGAGGACGTATTCTCAATTACAGGTCGTGGTACAGTAGCTACCGGACGTATTGAATCTGGCGTTATCCACGTTGGCGACCCTGTTGAAATTATTGGTATGGGTGCTGAAAAACTTAAATCAGTATGTACAGGTGTTGAAATGTTTAGAAAACTTCTTGACGAAGGTGAAGCTGGAGACAACGCAGGATTACTACTTAGAGGTATAGATAAAGACGAAATCAGACGTGGTATGGTTATTGCCAAACCAGGTTCGATTAAACCTCACAAAAAATTCAAAGCTGAAGTATATATCTTAAAAAAAGAAGAAGGTGGACGTCACACCCCGTTTAAAAACAAATACCGTCCTCAGTTTTACTTCAGAACAACTGACGTAACCGGTGAAATTCACCTACCAGAAGGTGTACAAATGGTTATGCCTGGCGATAACTTGACAATAACTGTAGAATTAGTAGCGGAAATTGCTATGAACATGAACCTACGTTTTGCTATCCGCGAAGGTGGTAGAACAGTTGGTGCAGGACAAGTAACTGAAATTTTAGACTAATTCTTGTTGCATAATACATGCAAATATATTGTCCTAATTAATTAATGTAACTTATGAATAGCAGGAGTTGCTCCTGCTATTCATAATGGTTAATAAACGGGTGTAGCTCAATTGGTAGAGTGGCGGTCTCCAAAACCGTAGGTTGAGGGTTCGACTCCTTCCACCCGTGCAAAAAATATCAATACAATGGCAAAAAAGAAAAACAAATTTGTAGAGTACGTTAAAGATAGTTATAACGAACTTGTAAATAAAGTTTCATGGCCAACATGGAGTGAACTGCAAAACAGTGCAATTGTCGTATCAATAGCTTCCTTGATAATTGCTCTGATAGTGTTTTTAATGGATCAATCATTTGAATTATTGCTCGAACAATATTATTCATTATTCTAAAACACTATTCTCTGATAGTTAGTTCATAAAATGAAGTACTTGGTATTTTATTGTAACTAATCAATTCAAACTAACAAGTAATGAGCGATCCGGAAAAAAATTGGTATGTGGTTAGGGCTATAAGTGGTCAGGAATCTAAGGTTAAAACTTATATTGAAAAAGAAGTTAAAGCCTTGGGTATTGAGCATTTAGTTTCTAGAGTATTAATACCAACCGAAAAAGTTTTTACAGTACGAAATGGGAAAAAAGTTAGCAAGGAAAGAAATTATTTGCCCGGCTATATTCTTATTGAGGCTATACTAACTGGCGAGGTTCCGCATATTATTACCAATTTACCCGGCGTTATTGGATTTTTAGGTTCTAAAGATAAGCCCGAACCGCTGAGACAATCGGAAGTAAACCGTATTTTAGGTAAAGCCGACGAACTTAGCGAAGCCGACGAAGAACTTAATATCCCGTACATTGTTGGCGAATCTGTTACGGTGATTGACGGACCCTTCAATAGTTTTACAGGAACAATTGAAGAAATAAACGAAGACAAAAAGAAGTTAAAGGTGATGATAAAAATATTTGAACGCCGTACATTGCTTGAGTTATCGTTTACACAGGTTATGAAACAATCATAATTAGTTACCAACAAAACAATAATCCTTTAATAAAAAGACAAAATGGCAAAAGAAATTTCTGGATTAATAAAACTCCAAATAAGAGGAGGAGCAGCAAATCCTGCACCTCCAATAGGTCCTGCCTTGGGTTCTAAAGGGGTTAATATTATGGAATTTTGCAAGCAGTTTAACGCCAGAACGCAAGACAAAGCAGGCAAAGTTATTCCGGTTATTATAACCGTGTATAGGGATAAATCATTTGATTTCATCCTAAAGGCTCCGCCTGTTTCTGTTCAGCTTTTGGAGATGTCTAAACAAAAAGGAGGTTCGCCCGAACCAAACCGTAAAAAAATTGCTTCTGTAACCTGGGATCAAGTTAAAGCAATAGCCGAAAATAAAATGGAAGACTTAAATTGTTTTACAGTTAAATCGGCAATGCAACTAGTTGCAGGTACAGCACGTAGCATGGGAATAACGGTTAAAGGTGAATTTCCTGCTGATGTATAAACCCATGATAGGATTACGTTAAAATATGTTTTATTACCAAAAATAAACAAACAGTAAAATGGCAACACTAACAAAAAATACTAAACAGGCTTTAGCAAAATACGACAAAAATGCCGTTTACTCGCTCGATGATGCATCAAGAATTGTAAAGGAAATAACTACAACCAAATTCGATTCATCTGTTGATTTAGATGTACGTTTGGGTGTAGACCCGAGAAAAGCCAACCAAATGGTACGTGGTATAGTTACCCTTCCGCACGGAACAGGTAAAACCGTACGCGTATTGGTTTTATGTACTCCCGACAAAGAGCAGGAAGCAAAAGATGCTAATGCCGACTACGTTGGATTAGATGAGTATATTGAAAAAATAAAAGGCGGTTGGACAGATGTTGATGTAATTATTACTATGCCAAGTGTAATGCCAAAAGTAGGTGCATTAGGACGAATTTTAGGTCCTAGAGGATTGATGCCAAACCCTAAAACCGGAACAGTTACTATGGATGTTGGAAAAGCTGTTGAAGAAGTAAAAGCCGGTAAAATCGACTTTAAAGTTGATAAGTATGGTATAATCCACGCCTCTATTGGAAAAGTTTCGTTCTCGAAAGAGAAAATAGCAGACAATGCAAGAGAATTAATCAATACAATTATTAAATTGAAACCTGCTGCTGCAAAAGGAACTTACATCAGAAGCATATACATGTCGAGTACAATGAGCCCCGGAATTCGTATTGACGAAAAATCAATTAAAGTCTAATTATTAGTAAGTACTTAGTACTAAATAATACAATCATGAGAAAAGAAGATAAAAATCAATTAATTGCAACTTTAACCGAAGAGTTGAAAAATCAAAACTACTTGTATATCACCGATATATCAGGATTAAATGTTGCAAAAACAAATGAACTTCGTAGATTATGTTTTAGAAAAGACGTAAAATTGATTGTTGTTAAGAATACCCTACTCCGAAAGGCAATGGAAAATTCGGGCAAAGACTATGGCGATATGTACACAGTACTAAAAGGACAATCAGCTATAATGTTTGCCGAACAAGCAAATACTCCAGCCCAACTTATAAAAGAGTTTAGGAGAAGTAGCGACAGACCCTTAATAAAAGGTGCTTTTGTTGAAGAAGTAACATACATTGGCGATCACGAATTGGATAACTTAGTGGCATTGAAATCTAAAAACGAGCTTATTGCCGACGTTATTGCATTACTACAATCACCTGTAAAGAATGTTATTTCAGCACTTCAATCAGGAGGTCAAACAATAGCCGGTGTTTTAAAAACTTTATCAGAACGTCCGGAATAAATAAACACAAAAAATCTACAAAACAATTCAATTAGTATTAAACCAAAAAAAATTATAACACAATGGAAGATCTAAAAGCTTTCGCAGAAAAATTAGTTAACTTAACAGTAAAAGAAGTAAACGAATTAGCACAAATTTTAAAAGACGAATACGGAATTGAGCCGGCAGCAGCAGCTCCAGTTGTAATGGCAGGTGCAGCAGGTGGCGCAGAAGCAGCAGTTGAAGAAAAAACTTCATTCGACGTAGTATTGAAAGCGCCAGGACAAGCTAAATTAGCCGTAGTAAAACTTGTTAAAGAACTTACAAGTTTAGGTCTTAAAGAAGCAAAAGAATTAGTTGACGCAGCTCCAAAAGCTATTAAAGAAGGGGTTAGCAAAGACGAAGCCGAAGCGCTTAGAAAACAACTTGAAGAAGCAGGTGCAGAAGTTGAAGTTAAGTAAATAAATGATTTGTACCGCTAGGTCTGAAACATCTGCTCAAACACGAAAATTGGAGCAGATGTTTCCTATATTTTTAAGCAATATATTTTACTCATTTATTTAATTTAATTTTCAAAACGTGGCCACAAAAAAAACTGAACGCATCAACTTCGGTACATCTAAAATAAAAGCAGAATATCCTGACTTTCTTGATGTACAATTAAAATCTTTTCAAGATTTTTTCCAGTTAGAAACCAACCCCGACAATAGAGAAAACGAGGGATTATATAAGGTGTTTTCTGAAAACTTCCCAATTACCGATTCCAGAAACAACTTTAATTTGGAATTTTTAGACTATTACATCGACCCGCCTCGTTATACTATTGATGAATGTTTATCAAGGGGTCTATCCTACTCTGTTCCCCTTAAAGCACGATTAAAACTTTCGTGTAACGATACCGAACACGAAGATTTTGAAACAATTATTCAAGATGTCTATTTAGGAATGATACCCTACATGACTCCAAAAGGAACATTTATTATTAATGGAGCCGAAAGAGTAATAGTTTCGCAATTGCACCGTTCGCCGGGCGTTTTCTTCGGTACAAATTACCATACAAGCGGCAAAGTTCTTTATTCTGCCAGAATTATACCCTTTAGAGGTTCTTGGATGGAATTTACCACCGACGTGCAAAACGTGATGTACGCTTACATCGAACGTAAAAAGAAAGTACCCGTAACTACTCTACTCAGAGCTATCGGTTACGAATCCGATAAAGATATTATTGAAATATTCGGTCTTGCCGAAGAAGTTTCAGCAAAAAAAACGGTATTAAAAAAATATATAGGCAGAAAACTTGCTGCTAAAGTTCAAAAATCGTGGAAAGAAGACTTTGTTGACGAAGATACCGGTGAAATGTCAACAGTTGACAGATTTGAAACAATTTTAGAGAGAGAAACCGTTATAGATAACGACGTTATAGAAAAAATTATTTCATCGGGTAACGAAAGTGTTTTAATTCACAACGACGATGCTGACGGTCAGGATTATTCGGTTATTTTCAACTCTTTGGAAAAAGACCCTTCCAACAATGCTAAACAAGCTTTGGAAGCTATTTATTTCCAACTCCGAAACGCAGCTCCGCCAGATGATGAAACAGCCAGATCGGTTTTTGAAAGACTTTTCTTCTCCGACAAGAGATACGATTTAGGTGACGTTGGAAGATACAGAATCAACAAAAAGTTATCGTTAAACATTCCAATAGAAACAAAAGTCCTTACCAAAGAAGACTTGATAGCCATTATCAAATACTTGGTTGGTATGATTAACGAAAAAAGAGAAATCGACGATATTGACCACTTAAGTAATCGTAGAGTTAGAACAGTTGGTGAACAACTTTACAACCAATTTGGTGTTGGTCTTGCACGTATGGCAAGAACAATTAGAGAGAGAATGAACGTTAGAGATAACGAAGTCTTTACTCCAATGGATTTGATTAACGCCAAAACTCTTTCAAGTGTTATCAACTCGTTTTTCGGAACCAACCAGCTTTCGCAATTTATGGATCAAACCAATCCGCTTAGCGAAATTGCTCACAAGAGAAGAATTTCGGCTTTAGGTCCCGGTGGTTTATCAAGAGAAAGAGCAGGTTTTGAAGTCAGAGACGTTCACTACACCCACTACGGAAGACTTTGTACTATCGAAACTCCCGAAGGTCCTAACATTGGTCTTATCTCTTCACTTTGCGTTTACGCAAAAATTAACAAATTAGGTTTCATAGAAACACCGTATAAAAAAGTTGTAAACGGAAAAGTAGATAATTCGGAACCAATTTACCTTTCAGCCGAAGAAGAAGAAAACAAAGTTATAGCACAGGCTACGACTGAAATGAGCGACGACGGCGAACTAACTGATGCAAAAGTTAAAGTTAGATACCTTGCCGACTACCCGCTTAAAACTAAAGACGAAATAGACTTAATTGACGTAGCTCCAAACCAAATTGCATCAATTGCTGCATCATTAATTCCATTCTTAGAACACGACGACGCTAACCGTGCATTGATGGGTTCAAACATGATGCGTCAGGCTGTACCTTTGGTAAATCCCGAACGTCCGTTTATTGGAACCGGTATTGAAGATTTGGTTGCAAAAGACTCTCGCGTACTTATTAACGCCGAAGGCGACGGTATTGTTGAGTATGTTGACTCTTCAAAAATTGAAATCAGATACACAAGACCCGAAGAAGAAAGACTTGTCAGCTTTGATGAAGACAAAAAAACTTATAACCTAACAAAGTTTAAACGTACAAACCAGAATACTTGTATAAACCTTCGTCCTATCGTTCGCAAAGGCGATAAAGTAACAAAAGGACAAGTGTTGTGCGAAGGCTACGCTACGCAAGGCGGCGAATTGGCTTTAGGCAGAAACCTAAGAACAGCTTTCATGCCTTGGAAAGGTTACAATTTTGAAGATGCTATAGTTATTTCCGAAAGAGTTGTTAAAGAAGACATCTTTACATCTATACATATTGAAGAATTTACATTAGAAGTTAGAGATACAAAACGCGGTGTTGAAGAATTAACTAACGATATTCCCAACGTAAGTCAAGAAGCTACTAAAGACTTAGACGACATGGGTATGATAAGGATTGGTGCCGAAGTCGTTGAAGGCGACATCTTGATTGGAAAAATTACACCAAAAGGCGAAACCGATCCAACTCCCGAAGAAAAACTTTTGAGAGCAATATTCGGCGAAAAAGCAGGCGACGTAAAAGATGCTTCGCTAAAAGCACCACCAGCAATGAAAGGTGTTGTTATTGGTAAAGACCTATTTTCTAGAGTTATCAAAAGCAAGAAAACTAAGGAAGAAGAAAAGAAAGTATTAAACGCTCTTGAAAATGAATTCAACAAACTTTCGGCTGATTTGAAACAAAAACTTGTCGATAAATTAACCGTGCTTGTTAGTGGAAAAACATCAATGGGTGTGTACAATAATTTCGGTAACGAACTGATTGCTAAAAAAGTAAAATTTACACAAAAGCTATTACTTCAGTTAGATTATTTTACAATAAATCCAAACAGTTGGACTGATGATTCTAACACTAACAATTTGATTAAGAGACTGATAAACAATTACATAATCAAGTCGAAAGAAATTCAAGGACAATACAACCGCAAAAAATTTGTGGCAAGTGTTGGAGATGAATTGCCAAACGGAGTTATTCAGATGGCAAAAGTGTACATAGCCAAAAAACGTAAGCTAAAAGTTGGAGATAAAATGGCTGGACGCCACGGAAATAAAGGTATAGTTGCGCGTATAGTTAGAGAAGAAGATATGCCGTTTTTGGAAGATGGAACACCGGTAGATATTGTTTTGAACCCTCTTGGTGTACCATCGCGTATGAATTTAGGACAAATATATGAAACAATTTTAGGATGGGCTGCATCGAAATTGAACGTATACTTCAAAACTCCTATCTTCGACGGAGCTACATTAGAACAAATAAACGGCTGGATGAAAAAAGCCAACCTACCCGAAAACGGTTCAGTATATCTGAGAGACGGCGGAACAGGCGAAAAATTCGACCAACCTGCTACCGTTGGATACATGTACATGCTAAAACTGCACCATCTTGTTGATGATAAGATGCACGCACGTTCTATCGGACCTTACTCACTCATCACACAACAACCATTGGGTGGTAAAGCTCAATTTGGTGGTCAGCGTTTTGGTGAGATGGAAATTTGGGCTTTGGAAGCATTCGGAGCTGCAAATATCCTTCAAGAAGTGCTTACTGTCAAATCCGACGATGTTGTTGGAAGAGCAAAAGCTTATGAAGCAATTGTTAAAGGCGATACCTTGCCGGAACCCGGCATCCCCGAATCCTTTAATGTGCTCGTTCATGAACTTAGAGGTCTATGTCTTGACATCGAATTTGAATAGATGTTATTTTACACAAATTAACTATCCGTTATAATTGAAAAAAAATATATTATGGCTTTTAGAAAAGATAATACCACACAATACGACTTCAATAGCATTAGAATAAAATTAGCTTCTCCCGAATCGATTCTGAAACGTTCGTTCGGAGAAGTTACTAAGCCCGAAACTATTAACTACAGGACTTATAAACCGGAACGCGATGGACTTTTTTGTGAGAGGATATTCGGACCTGTAAAAGACTGGGAATGCCATTGCGGAAAGTATAAGCGTATCAGATACAAAGGTATTACATGCGATAGATGCGGCGTAGAAGTTACTGAAAAAAAGGTGCGTAGAGAAAGAATGGGACACGTGCAGCTTATGGTGCCGGTTGCTCACATATGGTATTTCAGGTCTCTGCCAAACAAAATGGCTTTGCTATTAGGTATTAAACCTAAAAGATTGGAATCTATTGTATATTACGAAAATTATGTTGTTATTCAACCCGGTGTTTTTGAAGCAGAAGGCTTAAAAACATTGGATTTTATTGATGAACAAACTTATTTCGAATACATTGATCGTCTCCCAAAAGACAATCAGTATCTAGAAGATTCAGACCCAAACAAATTTATTGCAAAAATGGGTGGCGAAGCTCTACACGACTTACTAAGCCGTATTGACTTAGACAAAGAATCGTACGAACTCAGAGATAAAGCAAATAACGAAACTTCGCAACAAAGAAAACAAGATGCTCTAAAACGTCTACAAGTAATAGAATCTTTTAGAGAATCGCAACAAGGTAGAGAAAACCGTCCCGAATGGATGTTGGTAAAAGTAGTACCTGTTATTCCTCCTGATTTGAGACCTCTTGTTCCGTTAGATGGCGGACGTTTTGCTACAAGCGACCTTAACGACCTTTACAGAAGAGTTATTATCAGAAACAACCGTCTGAAAAGATTAATCGAAATAAAAGCTCCCGATGTAATTATGCGTAACGAAAAACGTATGTTGCAAGAAGCTGTAGATTCTCTTTTCGACAACTCAAGGAAAACAAGTTCTGTTAAAACCGACTCTAATCGTCCGTTAAAATCATTAAGCGATAGCCTTAAAGGTAAACAAGGACGTTTTCGTCAGAACCTGCTAGGAAAAAGGGTTGACTATTCGGGACGTTCGGTTATTGTTGTTGGACCTCAACTCAAGCTACACGAATGCGGTCTACCCAAAGATATGGCTGCCGAACTCTACAAGCCTTTTATTATTCGTAAAATGTTGGAACGCGGTATTGTTAAAACCGTTAAAACAGCTAAAAAAATTGTAGATAAAAAAAGTCCGGTAGTATGGGAAATACTAGAAAATATTATGAAAGGACACCCTGTTCTTTTAAACAGAGCCCCTACCCTACACCGCCTTGGTATTCAAGCATTTCAACCCAAACTTATAGAAGGTAAAGCAATTCAACTGCACCCACTAGTTTGTACAGCTTTTAACGCCGACTTCGACGGTGACCAAATGGCTGTCCACCTTCCACTTGGCAACGCTGCAATACTCGAAGCTCAAATGCTCATGCTTTCGTCGCACAATATCCTAAACCCTGCAAACGGAGCTCCTATTACTGTTCCATCGCAGGATATGGTTTTAGGGCTGTACTATATGACCAAAAGCAGAGCTTCTATACCTGAAAAACCAGTTAAAGGTGAAAATAAAGTATTTTATTCACCAAAAGAAGTTATTATTGCGCACAACGAAGGCGCTGTTGATTTACACGCAGTTATTAAAGTTAAAATTCTAGACGTCGAAACACAAAAAGAAAATCTAATAGAAACTACAGTTGGTAGAGTGATTTTCAATCAGGTAGTACCAGAAGAATTTGGATATATCAACGAACTTCTTACAAAAAAATCGCTACGTAGCATTATTGGCGATATGCTTAAAAAAACAGGCACAGCCAAAACTGCACAATTCTTAGACGATATTAAAGACCTTGGTTTCAAAATGGCATTCGAAGGTGGTTTGTCTTTCAATATAGGCGATATAATTATACCTGAAGCAAAAGCTAAAATGATTGAAGGTGCCAACGAAAAAGTTGACGAAATTGAAGAAAGTTACAAAATTGGTATTATTACTCACAACGAAAGAACAAATCAGATTATAGATGAGTGGACACACGTAAATAATCGTCTTGCTGTAACAGTTCTTAGAGAACTTTCTGAAAGCAACCAGGGCTTTAATTCAGCTTACATGATGCTTGATTCAGGAGCTAGAGGCTCGGGCGAACAGATACGTCAGTTAGCTGGTATGCGTGGATTGATGGCTAAACCGCAAAAATCGGGAAGCGTTGGAAACGAAATTATTGAAAACCCGATTTTATCGAACTTTAAAGAAGGGCTTTCGGTACTTGAGTACTTTATTTCAACACACGGTGCCAGAAAAGGTTTGGCTGATACTGCATTAAAAACTGCAGACGCCGGTTACTTAACCAGACGTTTAGTCGACGTTGCTCAGGACGTAGTTATTACCGAAGAAGACTGTGGCACACTTCGTGGATTGACCATTTCGGCACTTAAGAAAAATGAAGAAGTGGTTGAAAGCCTATACGACCGTATTTTAGGACGTGTTACTTTGCACGATATTTACCATCCTAATACAGGCGAATTGATTGTTGCAGCCAACACAGAATTAGACGAGAAAATTTGCCAAATTATTGAAAACTCTCCTATTGAATCTGTTGAAATTCGTTCGGTATTAACCTGCGAATCGAAACACGGCGTTTGTACATATTGCTACGGCAGAAACTTAGCTACCGGAAGAATGGTACAAAAAGGCGAAGCTGTTGGAGTTATTGCTGCTCAATCAATTGGTGAACCCGGTACTCAGCTAACACTTCGTACATTCCACATGGGAGGTGTTGCCGGTGGTAATATTGCTTCAAATTATAGTGTTACTGCTAAATACGATGGTATTATTGAAATTGATGAACTAAAAAGCGTTCCCAAAATCAAATCCGACGACGAAGATCCTAAAGATTATAACATTGTTATTAGCCGTTTCTCCGAAATGCGTATTGTTGACCCAAAAACGAATATTTCTATACATTCGGCTCATATTCCGTATTCGGCTCACTTATATTTTAAACCCGGCGATGCTGTCAAAAAAGGTGATTTAATTGCCGATTGGGATCCATATAATGCTCTTATACTTTCAGATATCAATGGTAAAGCTATCTTCGAAAATGTTATAGAAGGCGTTACCGTTAAAATTGAACACGACGAGCAAACCGGATTCCAAGACAGAATTATTATCGATTCAAAAATTAGGGCTAACAACCCGTGTATTAAAATAGTTGACGAAATAGGCGAAGTTATTAAAACCTTCGACCTTCCCGTTGGAGCTCACCTTCAGGTAGAAGAAAACGCTAAAATTGTTCCGGGAACCGTATTGGTTAAAATACCTCGCTCATTCGGAAAATCGACCGACATTACCGGTGGTTTACCTAGAGTTACCGAGCTTTTTGAAGCTAGAAATCCTTCCGACGAAGCTAAAGTTTCAGCTATTGACGGTGTTGTATCATTCGGTCCTAAACTAAAACGTGGAAACAGAGAAGTTATAGTTACGTCAAAATCGGGTACCGAATCGTACAGCTATCTGATACCAACTACAAAACAGATTCTTGTTCAAGAACACGACTACGTAAAAGCCGGAACACCACTTTCGGTGGGAGCTATTACACCGGCTGATATTCTTGCAATTCAAGGACCTATGAAGGTTCAAGAGCACATCGTTAACGAAGCACAAGAAGTTTATCGTTTGCAACAAGTAAAAATAAACGACAAGCACTTTGAAGTTATTGTTAGACAGATGATGCGTAAAGTTGAAGTAATTGATGCAGGTGATACTAAATTCCTGGAAAAAGATGTTGTAAACAAGATAGATTTCAACGACGAAAACGATGCAATTTTTGGAATGAAAGTCGTTGAAGATGCTGGCGACAGCGATTTATCACCCGGACAACTTATTTCTTCCAGAAAGTTGAGAGACGAAAACTCTGCACTTAAAAGAAAAGACAAGAAACTTGTTGTTGCCCGCGACGCTAAACCTGCTACAGCTCAGCAAATACTACAGGGTATTACTCGTGCCTCGTTGCAAGTTAGCTCATGGTTGTCGGCTGCATCTTTCCAAGAAACAACAAAAGTTCTTACTCAAGCTGCCATCGAAGCTAAAAGTGATGACCTTATGGGACTTAAAGAAAATGTCATCATCGGAAAGAGAATTCCGGCAGGTACGGGACTTAAAGAGTATAAAAATCTTATTGTTGGCTCAAAAGAAGAATACGAAACTCTTATGGCTAACAAATAATTTTTTCATAATCATCTATAAAAACGAAAACGGAGACTATTATTATTCTCCGTTTTTTTTATCTTTACAAAAAAAATATTTACTATGAACGACTTAAAAAACAAAAATCAGCAAATCGATATCGAACTTACCGATGAAGTAAGTAGCGGAGTTTACTCAAACTTGGCTATTATCACCCACTCCAACTCCGAATTTATTTTGGATTTTGTTCAAATGATGCCCGGAGTACCTAAAGCAAAAGTAAAATCAAGAATTATTTTAACCCCACAACACGCCAAAAGACTTTACAGAGCTTTAAAAGATAATATTTCAAAGTTTGAACAACTTCATGGCAATATTAACGACAACACTCCTAATGATATATCGTATCAGATTAGCGGACAAGGCGGAACTGCATAAGTAAAAACCTTTTAGCTAAACTTGTTGTTTGATGTTTGACACACTTATTTTTTAGATAAAGTGTAGCGTAAAATTAAAAAGAGAGTACGCATTTCGTGTACTCTCTTTATGTATTGTTGTATACGGTTTAGAAATATACGGAGAATCCAACAATACCGCCAAAGGTATTTAATGTAAAACCATATAAATCGCTACGTAGGTACTGTGCACCTATATCAACTGACAAATATTCACTAACGAAAGTGGCAATGCCGATTCCAGCACCCAATACAAGTCCGGAAGAACGTCCATATCTCTTACTTGTAGAATATCCTATCCCAACTTGTGCAAAAGGTTTTATAATGGAACTAGTTGGGATAAAATAAGAAGCTGTCGGAATAATGGAAAAAGTGATCTCCTTATTATTATTATTTGGGTATCCAGTGCTCTCCTCATTTTTTGATATGAACAATAAATCTAAGCTCAACGAGAAATTGTTTGCCACAAAATATCCAACACTTGGATTGATAGTAATAGTAGTATTGGTATATTTATACCATGGAAAAGTCGCTGACGAATTTGCTACCTGAATAGAAGAATTTCCGGAAAGATGCCATTTGCCTTTTTCGGTTTGCGAAAAAGCAAGTGTGGATGCTAAAAGCAACAATGAAATAAAGATAGTTTTAAGTTTCATAATAATATTTTTTGATGATTATAAAGACACAAAGATAACAAAAAAACCTAATAAAATATTCAGATATTAAAAAAACGATTTAATGAATAAAACTTGCCGACAATGTTTTCTGCTTTTTTATACATTTAATCAAACAATGATAATTGTATTTCTTTGTTAGGTGTAATTTCATTAATAAAATTGTCCCATTGCGATAAATTCACACATAAACCATATTTGCCGTTTAAAAAGTTTATCTGTTCTTCAACTTCATTTTGTGTAATAGTTTTAGCAATACTCAGTAAATCTATACGCATTAATACATCTTTCGTAAACACCCTTTTTGCATCAGAGAATGTAATTGATTTTAAAAATTCTTCTGTTATTTTAGAATTCAATAAAATAAAGGTATATACAGCATGTTCAATCGTATCAAATCCAATAAAATAACAAGTATCGTCCAACATAATAGGTTTGTTATTTTGTGGTAACACCAATGTAAAATGAAAAGTTTTATACAAACCTGATATTGCAACTTTGTAAGGCTTAAAAGAATAGTCTCCTATTCCGAAAATTGAAAACGCTGGTTTTCCTTTGTAAATACTTGATTTCCTTGCTTGAAAGCATGAAATGTTTGTTTTTAAATAATTGTAAGTTTTGGGATACAAATATTGAATGTATGAAGTATCTTGTCCAACTTTATTTTGAGTTACAATAACGTATTTCTTAGTATTTTCAATTACTGTATTTTTTAAATCTGAGCTTTTGAGAAATCCATAAATCAAATTTTCTTCAAGTTCAATTTTCTCTGAAAGTTTATTTACAAAATGCTCATTTACTTTTTCAAGTTCCATTATACTAGAACAATCGTGTTTTATTCCTTGCCTCCACTCAAAAGGGCACACACCGTCAATCTCTTTGGTTTCATTATAATCAACAAGATTTGAAACAAATTTTGCATTAAACCACCCAAAACTTGATTTTTCCTTTAAACTATAAAAATCAAATTCGTTACATTCAACACTGGGACTTGAATTAAGTTGGCAGAAAAGCAAAGACGCTTCAACCGAAACATTAAATTCCTTTTTGCTATCAATGTTATATTTTTCTATTTTTCCAATTCTATGTTTTGCCTCTTTTTGGTCGAAGATAATGTTTTTTATAACCGAGTTTTTTACCAATAGTGCCAAATATCCGTCATGTGTTTGAAAAGCGTCTAAAAGCATTAATGTAATATATTCGGCAATATCAAAATTGCCTTTACCTGTAATGGCATCTATACCGTTATAATTTTTAAAATTTGATTTTTGGGGAAGATTTGACGAATTAAGACTACCTAATTTTGAATTTGTTACCCAAGGTGGATTCCCAATTACTAATATTTTTTCATTTGGAAATTGTTTAGAAATATTTTTTAAATCAAAATCGAAAATATTGCAATGTTTAATTGTAATTTCCGGTTTATTGGCATTTGGATTGGAAAGAAAATAATCGAGAACACCAAATTTAGTTTCCCAAATGTACGGTTTGTATATTTCTATTCCAAATATTTTCTTTATCGTTTTGAAATTAGATAAAGCAGCAATTATAAAATTGCCTTTACCGCATGTCGGTTCTATAACAATTTCAGGAGATATTTCCCTATTTGCCAAATGTTTCGCTACATTATTTGCCAAATCTATGTTAGTTTGAAAATCACCATATTCTGCACGGTCAGATTCTGCAACAGAAGTCATGGAAACTTCAGAAACAGAGTCTTTTATCACTTGAAAATCAATATCATTTTCAAAAAAAGTATTTATACCAAAGTTGTCAAAAATTATTTGATTTGCATTTTCAAAAGATGAATTATTGTAAAAAAAATCTTTGAAAAAAGTGCAAACTTGCAACGAAATATTTGCATCAAATATCCTCATTACTTGGCTACTTTATCAATTATTTTACTTATTCCTTGTACCGATTTTTCTAATGTAACTATTCTTTGGTATTGGAGTCGCCATTGTAAAGCATTTGAAATTGTCAAATAGCCTTGAGTTGGTGGCGATTTTAGAATTTGTTTCGCTAACTGATTTAGAGTTATTTCATCTGCAGGAATGTTTTTGTCGCTCAAGTAAGCAACTATGTCTTCAACGTTAGCCTTATCTTTAATCATTTCGCGTAAACGATAAGTTGTAGTGTAATCAGCTGTACGTTCCTTCGAAATAAATGAGCAACTAACAAAATCAAGTTTAGCAGTCTTTGTTTCGGGATAATCTGTTTTGTCGTAAACAAAAACAAGTAAGTTGTAACCAAGTCCGAACACCTTTTGCTTAGCATCCTTAAACGGACAAGACGATTGTGGCTGTCTGATTGATGTTACCTTAATATCTGTCAAAATATCTTTTAATGGCAAATCAATTCCACTTGCAGAAGAGCCAACTTTTAGACTATATTTTGAAGTTAATTGTTCTCGAAACTTGTGTTCAATATGTGTTCCCACTGCTTTTCCGTCAGTTACGCCGAAAAGTAATTTATTTTGAATTTTCGATTCCGCAATACAAAAGGCTTTAGCTTCTGCTTTCAGTTTAGCTATTGTCAGTTTTTCTTTCATTATAATACGTTGTATTATTGTTTACAAATTTAACATTTATTCCACGAAAGTATCAACCTATTGTCAAAGCTCAGGTACAAAAATCATCAAGCAAACCCAATCCGTTTTTTACACGTTGAATAAATTATTAATATAATCTGCGTCGGAAGCTTTGTTATCATTAATAATATCATCCATCATTATAGGATAGATACATTCTTCAAGCAACGACTGACTTGTTCGGGTTGTAACCGAATATTTTTGTCCCGTATTTGTTTTTATATCATAGCTAAAATCCCACCCTAAAACTACAACTTTGCAATCGATAGAAATTAATTTCTTAATAAGTGGGACATAAGAAGAATCGCCGGCAATAACAACAGCAGTTTCCAAATTGCTACGCCTTGCAATATCAAAGGTTTCTAACGAAAGCCAAATATCTATGCCTTTTTCTTCGGCATCGCTGGTTTTACTGTCGACCAATAGCGGATAATTGTGTGGAATCAAGCCCTCGTACATAAAAATGTCGTCAATACGTCTCTCGTTATTCATCTGCGTAAGCCTGTAATCGGCGTCGGTATACTTCTTCTCCAACTGATTGGTAGAATAACGCCCTCTAAACCAATGCGATTCGCAAATTCTGACGTATCGTTTTTCAATACCTTCAAATTCTGCAATTTTGTGTAAAACAAAATCAAATAGCCCTTTAAAATTAAGCGTACTCTTTCGCGTATGATGATAACGGTAGTACGAATTTATTTTCAGAAAAAAGGTGCCGTCAATAAAAATACCAACTTTGTTAATCTTTTTTTCTTTCATGTGATTTAAAAAATAATAGTTTTATAATAAAAAAATTCAGTGAGAAAATAACGCCCAAAAATAATCATTATTTGATAATTAGCAATATAAATATAACGTTCATATTAGTTATTTGGTATATAAAAAGTAACTTAAAAAAGTAATATAAACCAAAAAGTATTAATTTTACGGCAAATATATTATCTTCGCAAGCGAATTTACAACAACATAAACAACATTGTAATGAATAAAAATTTTAAGTTAATCAACAACCTTGCAGGTTTCTCGGTATTTATTATTTCGTCAATTGTTTATATAATGACAGTTGAACCTACCGCCAGCTGGTGGGATTGTGGCGAATATATAGCCACAGCATATAAATTGCAGGTAGGACACCCTCCTGGAGCTCCATTTTTCCAATTGCTTGGTAGGTTTTTTAGTCTTTTTGCTTTTGGCGATATTACCAAAGTGGCACTAATGGTTAACATTATGTCGGCACTATGCAGCTCTGCTACAATATTGTTTTTGTTTTGGACGATAACCATGCTGGCACTTAAATTTATAAAAGATGAAGAAAATATTACCAAAGGACAGATAATTGCAGTTATAGGAAGTGGTTTGGTTGGAGCTTTAGCATACACATTTAGCGATTCGTTTTGGTTTTCGGCTGTTGAAGGCGAAGTTTACGCAATGTCATCGTTTTTTACTGCAATTGTTTTTTGGGCAATACTAAAATGGGACAGAGTTGCTAATCAGCCCCACGCCACGCGCTGGCTGATTTTTATTGCCTTCCTGATTGGACTTTCCATCGGAGTGCACTTGCTCAACTTGCTTGCTATTCCTGCTATTGCGCTTATTTTTTACTTCAACAAATATGAAAAAACCACATGGAAAGGTATATTGGTTACATTGGCAATTTCTTTTGCCATATTAGCATTTATCTTATTCGTCATAGTTCCTTATACAGTTAGCCTTGCCGGAAAATATGAAATATTTGCCGTTAATAAATTAGGATTACCTTTCAACGTTGGAACATTTTTCTACTTGTTAGTTGTAGTCGGAACACTCTTCTGGGGTATGAGATTTACATACACCGACAAGCACACAAAGGCAGAATACGCTATAGGTATTGTATTACTTCTACTTTTGAGCATATTCTCTACCCTTACTTTTATCATTTTCTTGTTGGTAATAGGTGCTTACTACTTGTACAAGAAAAACGCTTTCCGTGTTTCACGAAACAAAGTTAAAGTCGTTGCCAATACGGCAATACTATCTTGTATTTATATACTAATTGGATTTTCGTCATTTTTTATATTGGTTATCAGAGCCAACACTAATACTCCAATAAATGAGAATGAGCCTATTGATGCGGTTAGTTTATTGGCATATCTGAATAGAGAACAATACGGCTCTAATCCAATTATTTACGGACAGTATTACAATGCCCCGCTTGATGCTGACAATCCCGGAAAGGATGGAGACCCCGTATATGTTAAAGATGTTGAGAGTGGAAAATATATAATGACAGATGAGCGAAAAAATGCTCTTCCAAATTTTGATAAAAGATTTTGCACACTTTTCCCCCGTATGCATAGCTCCGATGAATCGCGTCAGCACCCTGCAACATATAAAATTTGGGGTAAAGTAAAAGGAACTCCTATTGAGTATGTTAACCGAAACGGTGAAAAAGAAATAATTTACAAGCCGACTTTTGTTGAAAATTTACGTTTCTTCTTTACTTATCAAGCCGGACATATGTATTTCCGCTATTTTATGTGGAATTTTTCGGGACGACAAAATAATATTCAAGGATTTGGCGAACCTCAAAACGGAAACTGGATTACAGGAATACCGTTTATTGATAATGCTCGCCTTGGCGACCAAACGAATTTACCCGATAGTATGCAAAATGCAGCCAAAAACAAATTTTATATGCTACCGCTTATTTTCGGATTGGTTGGTATGTTTTATCAAATTAAACAAGACAAGAAAAACTTTTTAACGGTATTTCTCTTGTTCTTTATGACAGGTTTAGCCATTATCTTATATCTGAATTCGGCTCCAAACGAGCCTAGGGAAAGAGACTACGCTTATGCCGGCTCTTACTACGCCTTTACTATATGGATAGGCATGAGCGTTTACGCACTTTGGGATTCATTAAAGAAATACAAAACTCCTGCCACTGCGACCATTACTACTGTTGCTCTATTACTTTTGGTTCCTACTATTATGGCAAAAGAAGGCTGGGACGACCATGATAGGTCGGGAAAATATGCGACACGCGACTTTGCCGCCAACTATCTAAATTCATGCGAACCGAACGCTTTACTTATTACTCACGGCGACAATGACACATTCCCGCTTTGGTATGTGCAAGAAGTTGAAGAAGTTAGAACAGATATGAGAGTCGTTAATTATATGCTTGCGTCAAGCGACTGGTACACTCATCAACTTATGCGAAAAGTTTACGACTCGGAAAAACTACCTTTCTATCTTGGTTACGAAGATTACAACAAAGGTGTTAACGATGTATTGCATTACGTTACCTCGGGAATAACCGAAAGAATTGATGTTCGAGATTTATTAGATTTCATTAAAAACGACCCTAGAGCGAAAATCAGACAAGGTAATTCTACTCTGACAATTTTTCCTGCAAAAAAACTAAGACTATATGTCGATACTGCTGAAATTATAGCCAATAATTACGTTAATAAAAAATATTGGGACAGACTAGTACCTTATATCGACTTTGATATCAAGACTAACGTAATGACTAAAAACGACCTTATGCTTTTAGACATACTTGCCAATAACAACTTTAAACGACCCGTTTACTTTGCAAATCCGCCGCAAATAAGAACTTTCGATTTTGGCGATTACTGCCATTTAGAAGGTGTTGTGTACAGATTTTTACCTGTTAAAGCTGACGGTCCTGGCTATTACAAAGGTATTGGCGATGTTCATACCGATGAAACATACGAATTGTTGATGAATAATAGCAAATGGGGTAACTTGAACGATCCTGATGTTTATATTGATAGAGAAAGTGCAAGAAATACCATGATGATGAAGCAAGACTTCTTCAGATTGGCTATGTCGCTGATTACAGAAAATAAACCCGATTCGGCTGTTGCCGTTTGCGACAGAGTTCAAGAGTTGTTCCCCGATAGTAAATTCCCTTACGATTTATACATGGTTCAACTTGTACAAGTGTACTACGATGCCGGAGAGTTTGAAAAAGGCAATACTTTGATAAACAGACTGATTGATATTCAGGAACAAAATGTAAATTATATCAATGCTCAAAAACCTAATATCAGAAATGCTTACAAAAGCGAACTCGACGAAGCATACACACTGATTGGACACTCCTATCAGCTTTCGATAAAATATAATCAACCTGAAATTACAAAGAAAACAGAAGATATACTTAAACGATTAGGATTAATATAGGTATCTCTGATTTTCATTAAACTTACAAAAAGCTGTCTTTTGAAATAATAAAAGACAGCTTTTTTTGTATTTAGAAGTATAAAAAAAGCTGCTCGATGGTTTTCAAGCAGCTTTGAGCAAAATAAATGTTATTGATTTATTTTTTTGTGTAGTCTAGAGCAAATTCGTAACCTGCAGTTAATGCCTTAACGTTAACATCAACTATTTTTTCGCCTTTGCTTTCAAATATTTTGGCTATGGCTATCTTCATTTTATCAAACTCAATACCCAAAAAAGGAACTGCAGCACCAAGTACAACCATATTTGCCGACCTAACAGAGCCAAGGTCTTTGGCTATTCCGTCAGCATCAAGTGCAACATGATTTTTTAGCTTAACAATTTCCGCTTTAATATCTTGTTCGTCGGGATAATTATTGATATTGATAAATGGTTTTGTATTTGTAATAAGCCATCCGTCGGGTGAAAGGTAAGGTAAATATCTGAGCGACTCCATAGGTTCAACGGAAATAATTAAATCGGCTTTACCTAACGGAATTAAATCGGAAGCTATAGGTTGTGTTGATATACGCAAATTCGACGATACATCACCACCTCTTTGACTCATTCCGTGGACTTCAGCTTGTTTTAAATACATGTTTTCCGACAATGCAGCCATACCAATTACTGCGGCTATGCTCAATATACCTTGTCCACCCACTCCACCAAGTATAATGTCTCTTTTCATATGTTATATATTTTAAGTATTTTACAATTATTTATTTAAAGTAACTAAAATTTGCTTTTGCATTTTTAGTCTTTCTTTTGTTTTGCGCTTTTACGTGCCGTCTGAATACACTCTCTCTGCGGAATAATAACAGATACTCCCTTGTATTCAAATTCTTTCAATAAAATTTCGGAAATTTTATCTACCTCACGCGGTATAGGATTTACAACAAAAATATGATCTTTATCAACTCCAACACCACGGCAGATATTTTCAATACGACCTGTAGCAGCCGAATCCTGACCTCCTGTCATAGCAGTAGTTTCGTTGTCTAATATCATAATTGTAACATTGTTGTTATCTCTAACGCAATCAATTAGACCGGTAACACCACTGTGTGTAAAAGTGCTATCGCCAATAACGGCAACTGCCGGATGTATTCCTGCTTCGGAAGCTCCCTTTGCCATAGTAATTGATGCTCCCATGTCAACTGTCGTGTTAATTGCATTAAAAGGAGGTAAAGCCCCTAATGTGTAACAGCCTATGTCTGCAAAAACTCTACTGTTTGGAAGTTGCGCAAGTGCTTTATTTAATGCTTCATAGGAATATACGTGTGGACATCCGTTGCACAAAGCAGGTGGACGCGGAGCAACAAGTTTTGGAATATCAGCTCCTCTTGTATCAGGCATATCCAAAGCCTTAGCAACAACATTGGGATTTAGCTCACCAATTCGTGGTAAGGTTCCATCTAAACGTCCTTTAATTTTTTTGCCCATATTTAACATACCTCGCAACGAGCTTTCAATAAAGGGATAACCTTCTTCTATTACAAGTATTTCTTCGGAGTGAGCGTACAACTGCATAACATCATCAACAGGGATAGGATACTGAACAACCTTGAATACCGAATGTGGAATGTTCCTGTCGGGAAAGTTTTCCATTAAATAATTATAAGCTATACCTGTTGTGATAATTCCAAGTTTTGCATCTTTAATAGTTAACTTATTGAAACCCGATTCTCTAGCTTGTTTTTCCAATTCGGGTTGTTTTTCTAACTGACTTATATATCTTCTTTTTGCAATTGCAGGTAGCAAAATAAAAGATCTGTCATCTTTTGGCGGAATTTTAAGTTCGTTTTGTTCACGTTTTTCTTTTCTAACAACACCTGCACGAGAGTGAGCCAAACGTGTTGTAATCCTTAGCAAAACAGGCAAACCCACTTGCTCAGATAAATCGTAGCCGTAGCGTACCATTTCATAAACTTCTTGTTGATTCGAAGGTTCAATGATAGGTATCATGGCAAAGTTTCCGTAATATCTCGAATCTTGTTCATTTTGTGATGAGTGCATCGATGGGTCGTCGGCAGAAACAATAACAATACCGCCTTTAACGCCGGTAATAGCTGAGTTCATAAATGGGTCGGCTGCAACGTTAAGACCTACGTGCTTCATACATACTAATGCACGCTTTCCTGCGTAACTCATTCCGAGAGCAGCTTCTAAAGCAGTCTTTTCATTCGATGCCCATCCTGTTCTCACCTCTCCCGATTTACCTTCAGGCGAATTCATTATATACTCCGTTATTTCGGTTGATGGTGTACCCGGATACGAATAAACCCCCGAAATTCCAGAATCAATAGCAGCTTGAGCCAACGCTTCGTCGCCCAATAACATAATTTGTTTATCCATAAATTTGTATTTTTAAGTTTATTCTCTTTTTTTGGCAAATATAAAGTTTATTTCTGACAAATTGGTCAATTTATTTAACTAAAAAAATAATTTATACTACGTATAAACAACGCCAAATATTTATGTTCTTTAATTATTGCACTGTAAAAGTTGCTGTTGGCTATTAGCTCTTAGCCCTTGGCTCTTGGCTGGTTCGAGGCAATTAACAATTATCAATTATCAATTAGTAATTGCTCATTGCTCATTGCCAATGGCTAACGGCTAACGGCTAACGGCTATGGGCTAAGGGTAATTAACCGAAGGATAATGCTAAATTAAAGCATTAATATATAAAGCTGCACTCAGTTTTACCACCAACTCCAATAGTAATAGGAATAGTATTTTTACCGTTAGGAATAGTTTTTTTCCCGTCGATGATGATTTTCTTTACATTTTTAGGTGTTTTTAGTTCAAAAACCTTACCTGCCTGCGAATATATTGTAACTTTTGATGGTTTGCCTTGTTTCCATTCAAGGTCAACTTCGGCATTGCCTCTTATTCTTAACCCTTTGAAGTAGCCATTGTTCCACTCGTTGGGGATAGCCGGAAGAAGATTAATAAAACCTTCGTGACTTTGAATAAGCATTTCGGCTATTCCTGCTGTTCCGCCAAAATTGCCATCAATTTGAAAAGGGGGATGAGCACAAAACAAGTTGGGATAAGTACCGCTTCTGACGGTTTTCGTCTCTCTATCTATAGCCGGTTTTAATAAGTTTTTTAGCAGTTTGTAAGCCCTATTACCTTCATAAAGTCTAGCCCAAAAATTTATCTTCCAAGCCAAAGACCAACCTGTTCCTCCGTCACCTCGCCTTTCAAGAGTTTTTTTGGCTGCATCGGCTAAATGCGGTGTAGTATGTGGAGTAATTTCGTTGTACGGATACAAACCGTATAAATGTGAAACATGGCGATGCTGTGGCTCGACCTCCTTATAGTCGTACAACCATTCTTGTAAATAGCCTTGTTCGCTTATCTGATTTGGTGGCAATCTGAGCAAAGCATTTTCAACCTTGTTGATAAAAGCGGTATCGCTATCAGATACAATTTTCGATGCATTAATTGTATTGTTAAATAATTCTCTAATTATTTGAATATCCATTGTAGGAGCCATACAAACATATATGGGAGTTATGGTATCATGCTGATAAAAAGCATTTTCGGGCGAAGAAGACGGTGCAGTTACCAACCAATTATTTTCAGGCTCAATAATCATTGATGATAAATAGAATTGAGCAGCCTGCTTTAATACATCGTAAATTCCTGATAAGTAAGCAGTATCATTATTAAACAAGAAATGTTGAAACAAATGACTACATAACCAGGCTCCTCCGGTATTTGTTGCTCCCCACGAAGCATGCTCTGCAGGTGCTGTAAACAACCACGGATTGCTCACCGAATGCGCCACCCAACCATCGGAATTGTAAAACAATTTTGCAGTTTTTTTGCCCGAAGATGATAATCTTTGCGTGTATGACACAAGTGCTTTATGGTATTCCGACAAGTTGCAAACTTCGGCTATCCAATAATTCATTTGCAAATTAATATTCAAATGATAATCGCCATTCCAAGGAGTTTGATACGTGTTCGCCCACAAACCTTGCAAATTTAAAGGCAACAAATCCGGACGTGAGCCGCTAATCATCAAATATCTTCCATACTGAAAATACAATGGCACAACGGATGGGTCGTCAGTTTCTGCGAAACTACTAAGCATTTCGGATGTCAACATTATATCAGATTTTTTCTTACCTATCGACAATTCAACTCTGTCGAATTTTTGCTTATAACTGCTTATATGTCTGTCTTTAAGAGTTTTATATTCCAATGATACTGCATTTTCTAATAAGCCATCAACCGTCGTTTTATAGTTTGAGTCGAACATATCGGTAGATGACGAAATCAATATTAAAGCCTCGTCTGCGTTTGTAACTGAAATTTTATCGCTATTCGACGTAAGAGTTCCGCCTGTTGGCAACACCTTCACTTTTGTGTAAAATCTAACTCCTTTATCGGTATTGTATCCGTCGTTTAATTGACCTTCCATGACCAAATTATCTCCATCAGATTTCACAATTGCTCTTTCGGCTCTGGCTATTGCTACATCAAAATTAAGTTTGTGCTTTGTGCCGGCACTAAGTTTTATTATCAAAATATCATCTTCGTTAGAAGCAAAATATTCTCTTTTGTAGTTAACTCCATCAATTGTAAAAACAGTCGATGCTACAGCATCTTCAATATCTAACTCAAAAGTGTAATTTTTAGCAACAATATCAGGATATTTATAATTGATGTTTAACTCGGCTAACATCTGAAAACAACCGTATGGCGAATCTTTGGCATTTCCGTAGTTAGTGCCAACACCGTTGCATTTAAAATATTTGTACATCAAGTCTTGAGCTTCTTTGTTTTTGCCTTCCGTAAGTAACTTTCTAATAATAGGCAAATGCTTAACTGCAAGCGGATTATAAACATCTTCGGCACTACCCGACCACATTGTAATATCGTTTAAAATAATTTTTTCAGAACTAATGCCACCATCTGGCATCATTCCAAGTCTGCCATTACCCAAAGGCAAGGTTTCTTCCCAAATTGAAGCAGGTTTGTCGTATCGTAAAACTAAATTATTACTATGCTTACCATTACTACAAGCAATCATAAACATTGAAAAGACGGAAACAAGCAGAATTATACTTTGTTTATTCATATCCTGAAAATTTCAAACAAATATAGTAACATCTTAATATTTTTAATTATTGTTGTCCGATAAATATCTTTAGCTATTGGCTTTTGGCTATTAGCCGTTGGCTATTGCGGGGTGCGGGTTTTAGAAGTTAGAAATCTGAAATTAGAAATTAGAATTTTATAGTAGTTGTTACTACTAATTACATACTTCTACCTTCTGACTTCTGACTTCTAATTTCTAACTTTACCAGCTAACAGCTAACAGCTAACAGCTAACGGCTAAAAGCAATAAACATAAACCACAGAACGATACTATTCACAAGGTTTTTCAAACAGCAATGATTTTTATAATTATTATCGAAACAAAAGCATTAACTTTGTCGTCTGATTTATCAAAATGAATTATCTAGCACATATATATTTATCGGATTTAGTTAGCAGCGAAAATGATTTTTTGGTTGGAAATTTTATTGCCGATTCCGTAAAAGGACGCCAGATTAATAAGTATTCCAAAAATATACAAGAAGGCATAATAATGCACCGTGCAATCGATCAGTACACGGATAACAGCGACGAAGTGAAAAGCTGTAAGCTAAAATTAAGACCTGATTTTAAAAAATTTTCGTCTGTTGTTGTCGATTTGTATTTCGACCATTTTTTGTCAAGGAATTGGAGTATGTATTCTGATGCAGATATTTCTGACTTTGTCAATGAAAAACTGCTCATTATCAGCGAATACATTGACATTATTCCGAAAAAATCGGCACTGATGTTAAATTATTTGATTCGCTATCAACGATTAGTAACCTACTCCAAATTTGAAGGTTTAGATGCATCTCTGACTGATATGGCGATAAGAATTAAATATCGCTCAAATATGGAAAATGCAACCGAATTTCTGAAAGCTAACTACATTTTTTTTGAAACGGAATTTTTTAAATTTTTTCCTGAACTTATTTCGTTTGTGAATGACTATAAATCATCGTTGGATTTAAAAATGACATGAAATACTGCAAAGAAAGTTGACGTACAAAAGAGCTGTATTTATTTAATCTATAATATAGAAACTCCCCAAAAAGCTTGATAATACAAGCCTTTAAAAATTGAAATTGCAGAAACATATTTCTTAACACAAAAATATTTCATAAAAAAGTGCGCAAAACTCCAAAATATATGTACCTTTGTCGACTATTTTGCAAAAAGTATACAAACATATGATAAACATAACTTTACCTGATAGTACGGTTAAACAGTACCCAAAAGGTTCAACTTCTCTTGATATAGCAAAAAGTATCAGCGAGGGGTTGGCACGTAATGTATTGGCAGCCAAGGTCAATGGCGAAGTTGTAGATTTAATTCGCCCTATAAACACCGACTCTACACTGCAACTACTTACATGGAATGACGACGAAGGTAAAGCAGCTATGTGGCACTCTTCTGCTCACATTATGGCAGAAGCTATTGAAGAGCTATTTCCCGGAGCCAAGTTCGGCATCGGTCCCGATATTGAAAACGGCTTTTATTACGATATAGACTTTGGCGATCACGTTCTTACACAAGAAGAACTGCCTGCTATTGAAAACAAAATGAAAGAATTGGTTAAACAAAAACAAACGTTTAACCGCAAAGAAGTCAGCAAAGCCGATGCTATTGCTTACTTTAAAGATAAACAAGATGAGTACAAGGTAGAACTATTGGAAGAGCTGGAAGACGGTACTATAACTTTTTATCAAACAGGCAACTTTGTTGATTTGTGTAGAGGACCACACTTGGTTGATACATCGCCGATTAAAGCTATAAAACTGCTCAATATTGCAGGTGCATATTGGAGAGGCGACGAAAACAATAAAATGCTTACCAGAATTTACGGTATAACATTTCCTAAACAAAAAGAATTAGACGAATACCTTCAATTACTTGAAGAAGCAAAGTTAAGAGACCACAGACGACTTGGAAGGGAAATGGAATTGTTTGCCTTTTCTCAAAAAGTAGGACAAGGCTTGCCTTTGTGGCTTCCCAAAGGAGCAGAACTTAGAGAAAGATTGGAAAACTTTTTGAAAAAAATTCAGAAAAAAGCCGGCTATCAACCTGTAATTTCGCCACATATTGGCAATGTTGAGCTATACAAAACCAGCGGACACTTCCAAAAATACGGTAAAGACTCTTTTCAACCTATAACCACACCCATTGAAGGCGAAGCGTTTATGCTAAAACCTATGAACTGTCCACATCACTGCGAAATATACAAAGCAAAGCCACACTCGTACAAAGAATTACCTATCAGATATGCTGAATTTGGAACGGTATACCGATACGAACAAAGCGGTGAACTGCACGGACTTACCAGAGTCAGAGGATTTACCCAAGACGACTCGCATATATTTTGCCAGCCCGAACAACTTAAAGATGAATTTAAAGGCGTAATAGATATAGTTTTGCATATTTTTAAAACATTAGACTTTAAAAACTATACCGCACAAATTTCTTTACGCGACCCCAACGATAAAACCAAGTATATAGGTAGCGACGAAAATTGGCAAAAAGCCGAACAAGCAATTATTGAAGCCGCCGAAGAAAAAGGTCTGAAAACAAAAGTTGAAGTTGGCGAAGCTGCGTTTTACGGACCAAAATTAGACTTTATGGTTAAAGACGCTTTAGGTAGAAGTTGGCAATTGGGCACAATACAAGTCGACTACAACCTACCCGAGCGATTTGAGTTGGAATATATTGGCAGCGATAACCAAAAACATCGTCCTGTTATGATACACCGTGCTCCTTTTGGTAGTATGGAACGCTTTGTGGCAATTTTGTTGGAACACACAGCAGGCAAATTCCCGTTGTGGCTAACTCCAACCCAAGTTATCATTTTACCAATTAGCGAAAAGTACAATGACTACGCAAATTTGGTTGAAGAGAAATTGAACGAACAAAACATTAGAGTTACAATTGATTTGCGAAGCGAAAAAACAGGTAAAAAAATTAGAGATGCAGAACTTGCCAAAATACCATATATGATTATTGTTGGCGAAAAAGAAGAAAACGAACAAACTGTTTCGGTAAGAAAGCAAGGCGAAGGCGATATAGGAACAATGAGTGTAAACGAGTTTGTTTCTTTTATAAATGATGAGATTTCTAAACAATTGGAATAGAATTTGATAGAGATTATAATTAATTAAATAAATTATTAACTAATAAGAAAGGAGTAATAACCATAGCAACAGAGTACAGACCCAATAGAAACATTAATAACAGGGATTCACGCAGAAGACAAAATGAAAATCCCCACAATATTAATGAAGACATTAAAACTCCGGTGGTAAGAGTTGTTGGAGACAATGTGGAACAACGAATAGTACCAATAAAAGAAGCCTTAGAAATGGCTTACAAAATGGGATTAGATTTAGTTGAAATATCTCCTAATGCAAATCCTCCGGTGTGTAGAATTATTGACTACAAAAAATTCTTGTACGAAAGCAGAAGAAAACAAAAGGAAATAAAAGCTAAAAGTGCTAGAGTCGTCGTAAAAGAAATTCGTTTAGGACCTCAAACCGACGATCACGACTTTAATTTTAAACTGAAACATGCCGAAAAGTTTTTGAAAGACGGTGCTAAGGTTAAAGTTGAAGTTTTTTTCAGAGGACGTACAATTATTTATAAAGATCAGGGTGAAATTATGTTGTTAAAGTTTGCACAAGAATTGGCGGAAGTTGGAAAAGTTGAAAGAATGCCACAGTTGGAAGGAAAAAGAATGATAATGATTATTGCTCCAAAAAAATAAAAATAAAAAATAACACTAATAAATAAATTAAAGTAACATGCCTAAAATGAAAAGCAAATCGGCTGCCAAAAAAAGATTCTCAAAAACAGGCACCGGAAAATTGAAGAGAAGACATGCTTACCACAGTCACATCTTAACAAAAAAGTCGAATAAAAGAAAACGTAACTTAGGTTACAGCACTATAGTCGACAAAGCAGATGCTAAAGTGGTTAAAGAAATGCTTCAGTAACAATTTAAAACAATTATCAAAACAAATGTTTAACATTATTTTAGCTCGAAAAGTGCATTTCATTTGAAATGACGCTAAAGTAAAAAAAAATTAAAATTATGCCAAGATCAGTTAATGCAGTAGCATCGAAAGCCAGACGCAAAAAGATCCTTAAACAAGTAAAGGGTCAATACGGAAGACGTAAAAACGTTTGGACAGTTGCAAAAAACGCCTACGAAAAAGGCGCATTGTACGCATATCGCGACAGAAGAGTAAAAAAGAGAAATTTCAGATCGTTGTGGATCACCCGCATCAACGCCGGAGTACGCCAATACGGAATGTCTTACTCAGTTTTTATTGACAAGCTAAATAAAAACAATATAGAACTTAACCGTAAAGTTCTTGCCGATTTGGCTATGAACAATCCGGAGGCTTTTAAAGCCATTGTTGATAAAGTAAGTTAGCAGATTTTTTTAACATAAAACAAAGACAGGATCTTCTATTTTGAACTTCCTGTTTTTGTGTTTATGCCTTCCAAAATAGTTTTAATCACACTTTCTTTGGGCAAGGTATAGCAATAATCATCAAAATAACCTGCCAAACCGAAATCGGGCTCGGTAGGTCTGTGCACCATTTTGCCATCAACTTCGTGTCGAGCCGAAAAGTGAATTTCTTTAATTCCAATATCTTTAAAAAATAAATAATTGTCGACATTGACTCCGCCACCCGGCATTATTATTATTTTATCCCCAAACAAATTATGGAGTTTTTCAATGTTCGAAATTCCTTTTGTTACTGTATTGTAGCCACCTGAAGTCAAGATACGGGTACAACTGGTTGATAAAACACTTTCTGCTGCTTCAAAAATATCAACAGTCTTATCAATGACTCTATGAAATGTAACTTGCATCGGATACGCAATGTCGCATAAATAATTTAGCAAATCAACATCAACCTTACCCTGTGGCGTCAAACAGCCAATCACTACTCCGTCAATTCCAACTTGTTTGGAGTATATTATATCGTTTTTCATCACTTCAATTTCCGTTTCCGAATATAAAAAATCGCCTTCACGAGGGCGTACCATCACATGGATAGGAATATCAATCTTTTTTCTTGCAATATCAACAGCACCTTTCGAAGGTGTAACGCCGCCACCTACCAATCCCGAACACAACTCAATTCTGTCGGCTCCGTTTTTGGCTGCCAATATTGCCGACTCAATATTAAAAACAGGTATTTCAATTTTCATATGCAATTATTTATTAAAGGGTTTAAGTTAAACTTTAATTAATACGTTATATTTAATACACACTTGATATTTTTATTGTTACAAAGGTAGTTATTTATTGATAAAAAAGAAAATATTTTGGTTAATTATGATTTTGTAATATTAGTTAAATAAGTTTGACAAGCCGAAAAAATCGATTAATTTTGCAGTAATATTAATTAACAATTAAACTATTAAAACCATGCAAAAACTTATTGAATGTGTACCCAATTTTAGCGAAGGTAACAATATGGGAGTTATCAAGCAAATTACTAACGTAATTGAAAGTGTTGAAGGAGTTAAACTATTGGATGTTGATCCGGGTAAAGCCACCAACAGAACTGTTGTAACATTTGTAGGTTCTCCCGATTCGGTTATTGAGGCAGCTTTTCAAGCGATAAAAAAAGCCAGCGAAGTAATAGATATGCGTCATCATAAAGGCGAACATCCACGCTTTGGAGCAACCGACGTATGTCCTTTAGTACCTATTTCGGGTATAAGCATGGAAGAAACTGTTGAATACGCTAGAAAACTTGCTAAACGCGTTGGTGAAGAATTAGGAATACCGGTTTATTGCTACGAAAATGCCGCATTTAAGCCTGAGCGAAAAAACCTTGCCAATGTAAGAGCAGGCGAATACGAGGGTTTGCCTAAAAAAATAACTTCGGAAGAATGGAAACCTGATTTCGGACCTAATACATTTACCGAAAAAGCTGCAACTGCCGGAGCTACTGCTATAGGAGCACGTGATTTCTTGGTTGCGTACAATATCAACTTAAATACAACATCAACTCGTAGGGCAAATGCTGTTGCTTTTGATATCAGGGAGAAAGGTCGTCCCGCCAGAGTTGGCAACCCGATAACCGGTAAGAAAAAACTTGACGAAAACGGAAAAGAAATTTGGATACCGGGCTCATTAAAAGAATGTAAAGCTATTGGCTGGTACATCGAAGAGTACGGCATTGCTCAAATATCAATAAACCTTACAAACGTCAGCATTACCCCTATTCATGTAGCATTTGAAGAAACTTGTAAAAAAGCCAACGAAAGAGGATTGAGAGTTACAGGCTCAGAATTAGTTGGATTGGTACCTTTAAAGGCTATGCTCGACGCCGGTAAATATTTCTTAAGAAAACAAAAGCGTTCAGTAGGTGTTTCGGAAAGCGAAATCATTAAAATAGCTGTAAAATCGCTTGGTTTAGACGATCTTAAACCTTTCAATCCGGAAGAAAAGATTATTGAATACGTTTTGGCAAAAGGCGATAAAACCAACAAACTTGTGGATATGTCGGTAAGCGGTTTTGTTGACGAAACTGCCTCGGAATCGCCGGCTCCTGGTGGAGGCTCGGTTTCTGCAACAATGGGTGCTATGGGAATAGCATTAGCTACAATGGTGGCTAATCTATCGAGCCATAAAGCAGGCTGGGACGACAGATGGGAAGAGTTTAGCAATTACGCCGAAAAAGGTCAGAAATTGAAAGACAGACTGTTATTTTTAATCGATGAAGACACTCGCTCCTTCAATAACATTATGGAAGCCTTTGGCTTGCCAAGAGGTAACGAGCAAGAAAAAGCCGATAGAACAAAAGCTATACAAGAAGCTACAAAATACGCTATTGAAGTACCTTTTAATGTGATGCAAACTTCTTTTAGCTGTTTTGAAGTTATTGAAGCAATGGTTGAAATTGGAAACCCGAACTCTATCAGCGATGCTGCCGTTGGAGCTATAGCCATTAGAAGTGCAATTATTGGTGCATTTTTAAACGTTCAGATTAACGCTAACGACTTAGATGATAAAGAATTTGTAACAGATATTTTGGAAAAAGCTGCTAAAATTAGAAAAGAAGCCGAAGAAAAAGAAAGGATAATTTTAGATAAAGTTGACAAAATTCTAACCAAATAGTGTAAATCTCACAAAAAAAGCAATAATTTTCAACTTGTAACTTATTGCAATTCATAGCTTTATAAAAAACCGTGCTTATTGGCACAGTTTTTGCTATATTATGGGCTTATTATCACAAAAAGTGAAAAAAATGAACAAAAAAAAGTTTGAGAAACTATTTATTTTCTCATTAATTGCATTGTTTGTTATAGTTGCGATAGGGATATTCAGGTACGACACTATTAATGCAGCAGCTTTTGGAAACGGTTTTCACAAAGCAGAAACGAACTACAATTACGAAACAGATTCGGCAAATATTTCAAACTACTACATAGATGTTAGCGAAACTGAATTTGATAGTAAAGCTAATTTGTACAAAAAGAAATCGCTGAACTCTGAAAATGTTAGCAATAATGGCAACTTCCATTCTCCAAAATGGCTGAAAAATACGGGTTTCAAACATCCAAACAATCTAACTTTTGAGCCTTATTTATCTGATTATACTTCGGTTAACAAAACCAACGAAGGGTTTAACTCTGTCAGTTTAGTTTATACAGGAACATACGAAGATGCCTTAGTTTACGCCAACTTTATTTCAGACCTATACGATTTGAGCCACTTCAACATTTCGGACGCAACAGACAGCAATAAGGCAAAAATCGTGTTTACGAACTATAAATTTGCCAATACTAACGAAGAGTTGAAATACTTAGTTTCTGTTGAAATAACTCCAAAAGGTCAGTTAACATTAATAATTACCGACCAAAAACAACTAAACAAAAAAATTGCTAATTATTCTGAAAAACTTTCGTAATATGTCTTATTATTATTAAGTTTGCAGTCCAAATTAATAATAAAATATATCATTTATGAAAGTAGAAAATAAATACAGAATAGAAACAGATTCTATTGGCGAAAAAGAAATTCCAACCGATGCGTTGTACGGCATAAACTCTATAAGAGCCGTTGAAAATTTCCCATACATCACTCCTATAGATATCGAGTGGTATAAGGCTATGGGCGATGTAAAAACTGCCGTTTACACTTCGTACAAAAAATTCTTAAAGGCTATTAATGAGCAATATCCCAACGATGAAGTTCCCCTTGACCTTATTACCGAAGATGTACTTGATGTTCTTATTGAAGCCGGCAAAGAAGTTGCCGAAGGTAAACACTTTGATAGCTACATAGTTCCCGCACTTAACGGTGGAGCCGGAACAAGCATTAACATGAACGTTAATGAAATTATTACCAACGTAGCTCTATTAAAAATGGGTAAACAACCCGGCGAATACAGCTTTATAGATCCTTTTGAAGATGCCAACGTTTACCAATCGACTAACGACGTTGTACCTACTGCTTTAAGGTTAGCGTTAATTCGCTTGATAGTCCAATTGGAAGAATCGGTACACAAACTAATGTATGCTGTTAAGAGATTTGCCAACAACTACAAAAACTCATTACGTATCGGTTACACCCAAATGCAGGCAGCCGTTCCATCATCGTATGGCAAACTGTTTGAAGCATATTATCAAGCTCTATCTCGCGACCGTAGGCGCTTTGAAAGAGCTCCTGAGATAATTAAAAACGTGAATTTAGGCGGTAGTGCTATAGGTACAGCAATGGGTGTTCCTTTGTTCATGGTTATGGATATGACAGATACGTTGCAAAAAATGACTCACCTTCCTATTAGTCGTGCCAACGACCTTTCTGACGGTACAAGTAATCTTGATGTTTTAGCAGAATTTCACGGATTGCTAAAAACTCACGCAGTGAATTTGGAAAAAATAGTCAACGATATCAGACTTATGGCAAGCGACGTTGTTGGACACTACTCTATTAATATACCTGCACGTCAGGTTGGAAGCAGCATTATGCCTGGTAAAATAAATCCTGTTATACCCGAATTTGTTATAAGTGTCTCCCACTCTGTTTATGCAAACGATGTTTTGGTCAACTCGCTTTGCGGTCAGGGTTGTATCGACCTTAACGCCTACGCTCCTGCAATTGGTAACAATATCATTTCGAGTATAAGAATGCTTATTGCAGCCAACGACACTACCCGCGAACACTTAATAGAAGGATTAACTATTAATCCCGAAGTTGACGAAGCAAACGTATATAGCAGCAGATCAATAGCTACAGCTCTTAATCCACTTATTGGATACAAAAAATCTTCGGAATACTCTAAAATGATGAGAGAAACAGGTTGCAATATTTTTGAAGCAAACGAAAAGCTTAAAATTTTAGATAAAGAGCGTTTGGAATACGTATTGAGACCTGAAAACTTGCTCAAAACCGGTTTTACAATATCGGAACTAATGGACGAGACTCATAAACACCATAATGGTAAAAAGCAAAAATAAAGCGTTAAGACCGCATATTGGAATATTCGGAAAACGCAATACGGGCAAAAGCTCACTGATTAATACTTTAACCGGACAAGATATCGCGATAGTTTCGGATACTCCCGGTACAACAACCGATCCCGTGAATAAAACCATTGAAATTCGCGGGATTGGTCCTGTTGTGTTGATTGATACGGCAGGTATAGACGATAAAGATTCAACTTTGGGCAACATGCGTGTTGACAAAACCTTAAAAGTTGTTTCGGAAATTGATGTAGCTGTATTGATTTTTACGGATAACGACTTTGGAGAATTTGAAAAGCAAATTATTAAACTGTTTGATGAGAACAAAGTTCCATTTATTATCGTTCACAACAAAACAGATTTAACAAGTCTGAATACCGAAGTTGCAAACAATATTAAAAACACTTACAACACAAATGTTGTTGAGTTTAGCACAGTTACCAACAAGTACGTTCAGTTACTAATTGACAAAATACAAGAAGTAATACCGCAATCGGCGTGGCAAAAACCTTCTTTGCTCGGCGATATTATTTCCAAAGGCGATATTGTACTACTTGTTACACCAATAGATGCATCGGCTCCCGAAGGCAGAATTATACTACCACAAGTTCAAACTATTAGAGATATTTTGGATAACGATGCAATAAGTATAGTTTGCAAAGAAGATGGAGCCGAGCAACTGATAAAAAGCAACAAAATAATTCCAAAATTGGTTGTAACTGACAGTCAAGTGTTTAATAATGTTTCTAAATTTGTTCCCGACAATATCATGCTTACAAGTTTTAGCATTATATTAGCACGACAAAAGGCAAACTTTGAAGCTTATTTGAAAGGCACAAATCATATTGAAAAACTGCAAAACAACGACAACATTCTTATGCTTGAAGCATGTACGCATCATGTTTCATGCGAAGATATAGGACGCGTTAAAATACCGAATTGGTTGGAAAAATATACAGGCAAAAAACTAAACTTCGATTTTGTTGCAGGACTTAGTCCTTACGATAAAAACATTAATAAATACAGTCTTGTTATTTCCTGTGGTGGCTGTATGATTACTCAAAAGCAACTTCAAAACCGATTGCAACCGTTTATAGATGCTGGCATACCTGTCTCCAACTACGGTATGACCATAGCTTTTGTAAATGGAATTTTTAAAAGAGCTATCCATCCGTTTAAATAATAGCCAATGGCAGCAGAAGTAAAACACGAAGGAATTATCACAAGCATAGACAAGAACAAAGTCTTTGTCAATATGGTTGTTAAGTCGGCTTGTGCTTCGTGTAAAGCCAAAGGATTTTGTTCCGCATCCGAAATGGCTGATAAAGTTGTTGAAATTGATGTTGGAAACAATAACAGCTACGAAGTTGGACAACAAGTAAACGTTATTATCTCAAAAAAAGAAGGCAATTATGCTGTTTTGTTGGGATACGGAATACCTTTTATTGTAGCTATTGTAACTTTAATTGCAGTTTCACGATACGCAGACGAACTGACAGCCGGAATTGCAACAATAATTGCGGTCGGTTTGTATTATTTACTGTTATTCCTGTACAGAAAACGAGTTGAGAAAAAATTTGTTTTTAAAATTGAAAGCAGAGAAGAGTAGTAATTTAGGTTTGAATAATTAAGCCGTTGGCTGTTAGCTGTTAGCCGTTGGCCGTTAGCTATTGGCAATTAGCAATGAACAATGAACAATTAGCAATTAATAATTGCTAATTGCTAATTGAAGATTGATAATTGCCCCGAACCACGTAACACGTAACTCGCAACTCGTTCACTCAACAATAAACTCCGTTCTTCTGTTCATTGCTCTGCCTTCTTCGGTGCTATTGTCGTAAATTGGGTTTTGCTCACCCATACCTTTGTATGATATTCGGCTGCTATCAATGTTTCTATCAATTAAAAACTGATATACAGCTTTGGCTCTGTTTTCAGATAGTTTCAAATTATATTCATCGCTGCCGACATCGTCGGTATGACCTACAATTTGAATTTTTACGCTGCTATTATTATTTAAAAACAACAAAAGCTTATTAAGTTCGGCTTCCGATTCGGGTAGTAAATCGTATTTATCGTATTCGAAAAATATATTACGAAGAGTTGTTTTTTCGCCCTTTACAATTTTGTTGAGTTCAACAATCATAATGCTGTCTTTGTTTGTCGACAAATCAGCTTGCGGAGTAAAATTATGCGAATAAAACAAATAACCTCTGCAATTAACGTTAAGTGCGTAACTTTTATCGACAGGTAAAGAAAAAATAAATTCTCCCGAAACCTTATCCGACCACGAAGATACCACAACCGAATCTTTTTGCATATCAATTACTTCAAAATTTGCCAACAAAGGTTCGCGAGTTTTTTTGTCTATAACTTTTCCTTTAATATAAGCAATGTATTGCGGTCTGACATATTCGGGCAATTTCACCCTGTAAATATCTGTATTGCCATAAGTATCGGCACGTTGTGCCGACATATAAGCATAATCGCCTGCTGCATTTAAAATAATATTTATTTCGTCGCCGTTAGTATTAATCGGATAACCTAAATTTACCGGCTTAGACCATGTTCCGTCGGGTTGTAATTCGGTAACAAAAAGGTCGAACTGACCCATTCCCATGTGTCCATCTGACGAAAAATAAAGAGTTTTTCCGTCGGGATGAATATGTGGTGAAAACTCGTCGCCTTTGGTGTTTATAGTATTTCCCAAATTTTTTGGTTCCGACCAATATCCTTTATCATCCATCTTCGATACATAAATATCGGCACCGCCAACTCCGCCTGCTCTGTTTGATACAAAATACAAGGTTTTGCCGTCTGCAGCGAAACTCGGTTGCGATTCCCAAGCTCTGCTATTTATGGTTCTGCCTAAATTAATGGGTTCAGTCCAGGATTTTCCATCTTTATTTGAAAAATACAAATCGCAGCTACCATACGAATCAATTCTGCTACAACAAGTTATAATAATTGTTATACCATCGGGCGAAACGCATAATGCACCTTCGTTTCCGTCGGTATTTATCGGATAGCCGATTTCGATAGCAGTTTGCCATCTTGTATCGCCGTCTGCATCAGTCCTTGAATAAGATTTGAAAAAACTTTCATTTGCATATTTGTCTGCTCCCTTTCTTGTGAAATACATGAGACTGCCGTCTAAACTAAGTGCATTCACGTATTCGTAACCATCGGTATTAACATTACTACCAATATTCACGATTTCGACAGGTAAAGCGTTGTTGATTATACTATCACGAAATGTACAAATGGGTATCTTTTTTTTACTATCGCTTATTTCGTAATGCTTGTTGGTATTGGAGTTTAAATAGTTTTGAAAATATTGTTTTGCATCTTTGTAATTCTCACTGTTGAAATACGAAAGTGCCGTCATATATAAAGCCGATTTAAAATTAGCCGAATCTATCTTTAATGCTGTTTCGTAAGCGTTTATGGCTTTGTCAAAATTATGGCTATCGAAATAAATATCGCCTTTAAGCATCCAAACGCTGGGAATATCGGCATTTTTGCTGATTATCTCATCGACGTATTTCATGGCGGTAGCGTAATTTTTCTTTTGATATTCTGTAACCGCTTTTGAAAAAGTTTTTTTCAGTCTGCCTTCCGGACGTGATTGAGACAATGCAAACCCTGAAATGAGTAGCAACAGAGACAATAATAAGGTTTTAAATTTCATTTAAATAAGTTTAAGACAAATATAATATGCAAATTTAGTCTTTATTATCAATCCAAATTCTACCGTCTTGCGAAATTTTCCAATTATTGCCCGTTTTTTCATTAAAAAGCGAAGCTACGTACAAATTTTCGCAACAGCAATATTTTAAGTCTCTTAAAATAGGTTCACCAACTATTAATTTCTTGTAAATGTCATTACTTTCATCGAAGAATGACTTGTTTTGCCTGAAAAACTCTTTCTGAGAATAGTAAAAATGTCTGAGTGCTTTTTTAACTTCAAAATCAGGGTCAATAATGATTGGCTCATCATTGTTTTCGCTTACAATTTTATCGGAAAACTGCAAATAGCCCCAAGTTTCGGGCTGATGCATAGCAATAACACCTTGCGGCGACCACACCCAATTATGTTCGGGTAGTAAGACTTTCTTGCCGTCCTTAACGGTCGAACGTTTTACGTACTTGCCATTAACTATATCGGTTATCCACTGAACACGAGAAAAATTCACACGATAAATATCGCCATTTTTGGGTATTGAATTGTGATTATTGACTTCAACTATTGCATCAAAAGGAATGGCTATTTCGCAATACCAGCCTTTGTCTATATCGTTAGGATTGTTAATTGTGCCATCAACATATACGGCTGTTTTTAATCCGTTAATATTCCAATTATCAACTGCAACATTTTGAGTTTCATCGCGGTATGGTTTCAGCAAAAGTAAATCCCATTGAGTATTAAAAGCGTTTAATTCAAGTTCAAGGTAAACGTGCGTGTCGCCGTCGGGGTCTATAAAGACTTCAAAATCGTTATCATGAAAAATAACACTCTCACGCTCGGTAAGAGTAGCCCATACATGCGGTTCTTCCATAAAAGCTGCTATGTACAAATAGGTATCGTCCCAAAGCATCTTAACATTGGTTTTGTGATATGGCAAAGGTTTTAAATCTCCTTCAATATCAACAAAATCGCTTGTCCATTTTGCTTTTTGCCAAGCTTTTTCGTCCATTTTGCCATCGATAATAATGCTGTCGTCTGTCCTGTAACAAATATAGGTTTCGGGATAAGGCAAATTGTTAAGCGGCAAACTCTGAGCAAATGCGCTTATTTGGACAAACAAAAAAACCAGAAATAAAGCGATAGTCGTATTTTTTAGTGTTAAGATATTCATTTTTGTACAGATGTTTAAAAATTGCCTTGCCACAAGTAGCAAGGCAATTTCAGAAAAACTTATTGTTTTTTTCTTATAATAAAAACAGTTTTTTCAATAAACTCCATGATATTAGCAAAATGTGCCAATAACATAGAAATTGAATATTATTGTTTCTTTACCTTAACGTTTTTAATTTCCCACGTTGCCGATTCGCTGTCGGAACACAAGTATTTGAATGCAAACCTCACATTACTCAAATTCGTAATATTACCCTGTAAATTAAAGTTTGCAGTAGTGTTGACAAACAGCCAATTATTTCCTGCCGGATAAGTTTCTATAGTAACCTGATGCCAATTGTTTGCAGCAAAATCGTTTTCGTTATAGTTTTCGCAAATCCACAAAGTATGATTTGATTGTAGGTTAGCTAAACTTCCTTTATTTATTGCGTGATCGAATGAGATTTCGATACTGCTTGCTCCCGACAAATCTAATGAAGGCGAAATGAGCCAATCTTCGTTTTTATGACTTGAACCCGACTGATAGCCCGACATTTTCATGCACGAATAGTTTGCATCGTGTATCCACTGCTGCGTTCCAATAACGCTATGCGCAATAAAACTACCTATGCCGTCGGCAAAAGATTCTTCGAAAAATGCAGGCACAAACGGAACAAAACCTAAAACATCACTTGTATCTCTGATAGTAAGCTGTAAATCGTTGTTGAAAATATTTAATATTCCTTTTACAGTGCCTTTACCTCCCGGGATCAAAGAGCTTGCAAAATTGGCATACTTGCTGGTTCTAACAATTATCTTATTGTTGCTGTTATCAACAAGGTCTCTGTTGGTTGCAGAAGCACTTTGCGTAGCCCAAACACTACCTGCATCAGGAAAACTAACATCATCAAATTGAACTAACATGCTTAAATAAGATTTTATGTTGTTATCGTTCATTGCAATAACCTTAGGTGCAGGAACTGGTCCAGGCAAGCTGTCTCTGAACAAATGTAAGTCGATATATGCTTCGGGTAACCTACCAATGCTGTTTTCGTGAACGTATCCTAACTGATGCAATCCTCCATACTTTCCAATGTACATTCCCTGACATTTTACATAAACCAATTGACCTAAGCGATATTCGGTATATAGTGAATTTCTGTCTAACGCCAATTCTATACCTGCCGTTTCGTCTTGAATAACAAGTTTTTTGTACAAGTTGCCCGACTCGTCGTTGGCCACAACTATACCTTTGATAATAATTTCTTCCGAAATTGAATCTAAGTTAGTGTTAAATTGTGTTTTTAGCTCGGCAATAGTTTTATTTGCCGTCAGGTTAGCTTCGGGTATATCAATTGGCGGCTTATCAAATTCACCTTGAATACACGAGTTAGTCATCACTAATGTTAATGCAACAACTACTATTGCTGATAATATTTTTTTCGTTTTCATATATGTTGATGTTTTTTTAGATTTATAAACTGAATGCTATGTTAAAAAAGAAATTTGTTCCGTACATATAGTAATATCTTGGCGGAAATTTATCTATATTTTTATTTTCGAAATCAAATCTCAACTGCTCGTAACCTCCCGATTTTAAAGAAGTATTGTTGAGCACATTGCTGACGTTAAGATTTATTGATAGGTAACGTGAATTAATTCTGAACGATTTTCCTATTGAAAAATCGACTGTAAATCCACCGTTTAGTTTTTCTTGCTGAGTTATTTGGTCTATCAAGGGGTCGCCTTCGCCCAAACCGGCAATAGCTTGCGAAGTACGTCTTTCAGGATTGAAACTCAAATATATTTTGTCGAAATAGTTTACACCTGCCTCAACAAACCAACGGTTTTTGTTAAACTTTAATGTTATATTTGAAGCTATTTGCGGCGTTCCCGAAACGTAGAAATTCTTTGTGTAAGCCATCCACGAAGTGTCGGGTTGAGAACCGTTTTCAAAATTTAAAGTTGCTTTTGCTCTGTTTGTATATCTGTAATTGCCAAACGAGCCCGAACCTTGAAGCGTAAACATGCTGTTTATTTTATATTGCAAAGCTACTTCAACACCTTGATGCACCCTATCCTGAGCGCTTAATGACATATTGACGAAGGTTCTCAAATCATCGTGGTAGAAACGCATAATTTCGCTGTGATTGTGGAAAAACGTTTCAAAAACCGTAATCCTTCCGTTTAAATTCGGAAACCTTAGCAAGTACGACATATCGGCACTGATAATATCTGTAACTAAGTTGTTGGCTGAAAGCACATCCGAAATTCTGGGCGATATATATACATTTCGTAAATTAATAGGATCGGCACCAACCATAGCATTTAGTAACAAATAATGTCTTCCGGATATTTTATAAGTTACACCTGCTTTTACATCGTAAGTAAAAAGATTTATAAGTTCCGATTTCCCTAATGATCTTTCAGGCTGTCTACCGTTACGCATAAAGCCTTCTCGCTGATACTGAGTAAATACTAAATTACCTCCAACGTAGAAATCAAATCGGGGCAAAAACCATTGTTGCATAGCCCACAAATTGTACTTGCGATTGGTTAATGTGTAGTTGTAGCCAAATTCTTCGCCCTCTTTTATTACTTTATTAGGATTGTCTAGGTCGTTTTGAAGTTTTATGCTATCGCCAACAAAATCACGTTCCGAAAACTGGTCTATATCAACCCAATGGGTTCCCCCTAAAAGGTCTCTTAACACCTTATAATTTCTAGCCGAATAATTAATAATTTCTACGCCTGCAGTTGATTTAGTCTTATTGGTTGTGTAGTTATAAACCGATGCCAAATTAAACTGGTTTTGATCTGTAACTTCATCTTCGATAATATAAACTGCCTGCTTGCCCGATAGATTAGCCAAATAATTTTGCTGATACAGTCTGTCCCAGTCTATTTGAGTAAATTTAGTGTTATCATTTTCCCATTGCTGAGCTATATAATTTCCCAAAGCTTCATTTTGTCCGCTAACCCAACTTGGCAAATATCTGTAGTAATCGGGACGCGGATCGCGTGCTTTATACCAATTTAAACGAGTACGACCAAACTTGCCAAAAGTGTACGATGCTGTAGTTTGCAACTTCGATTTTTCCGAAATATTCCAATTATGTACCAGCATCGTCATCGGCTGATTGCTCCATCTAACTCTAGCATTACGTTTTTCTCCATTTTGGTAACCCCAATTAGGATTGTAGTAGATTGAACCTGCAAGGTCATACACTTCTTGAATAACACCTGCACTTTGTCCTCTGCGGAAAGGAGAACCATAAGTAACAAGAGCTAAGCTGTGGGAACTGTTAATTTTTCTTTCAACTCCTAAATACCATGCGTAAGCATCGTAGAAAGTACCTTCCGTCCTACCCTCTTCGCTCCATCGCTTTGACCCGCTTGCAACTATTCCCCAATTATTAGCCATCATACCTGTTGAATAAGTAAACATAACCCTATTGTTGTACGACCTGTTTGAGCGCGATAGTGTGAGTTTTGTTTGTTTGCGAATTAAGGAAGGTATAGCATTAATTTTTGTACTTCCACCAATGTTGCCGAAGCAATAATCTACAGGAGTAAAATCATCTACAGTGATTTTATTTCTTACAACTTCATTCAAGCCTCCCCACTCGTTCCATACGGCTCTACCGGTTTCCAAATCATTAACCAAAACGCCGTTCATGTAAACGTTCTGGTACTCGTTGTCGTAGCCACGTACCTTGTAATACATAGGACTAAACGAATATGCTGCAGCTTGCGAGTACGGGTCGGAAGTACTTGTTAAAACTCCCGAATACATATCGCTACCGCCTTCATCATCGGCATCTAAGGAGAAATCGCTAATACCTATACCAATCCCCTGATCAAAAACCGAAAATTTTAACTTTACATCTGCCATTTTAACATTGGAGTTGTCAACGCTAAAACTTATTCGTTCGGTTAAATAATTAGGAGCCGAAACTATTAACTCATAAACTCCCGAAAGCACATTATCAAATTGAAATTCTCCTTCTGAACTTGATAGATTGAACATATTGTTAAGTTCTACCTGTGCGTTAGAAATATACTTTCCGGTTTCGCCGTCAACAACTCTACCCGAAACGGAATATCCTTGCGCATACAGCCCAATATGACCAACTGCAAATAGAATAAACAAACAATAAATTTTCGAATTTGATATGTGCTGTTTAAATTTTGTAAATAAATTGCATATCATAGTATAAAGACATTAAATATTTGTGCAAATATATATTAATTTTTATTATTCATGATGTTAATTGTAATCGTCTTTTATTAACAAACAGACTTATATATTTTTATTAACAATAAAACTTTTTGGTAAATAGATGAATACGTGGTCTATTAAATATAACAGCAATTCTGTTAAAAAGTAATTATTCCTTGATTGTTAAAAAATAATTAACAAAAACATATTGATAATTTATTCAATAACACATACATTTGCAAAAAAATTACGTTAAAATGATTTTTACAAGACTCGTTACCCTATTGATATTATTGACATTGGCACCATTATTTGTGTTTAGTCAGAGCAACACAAAGGTAGCTGTTATTGCATATTATAATTTAGAAAATTTGTTCGACACCATTGATTCGCCCAACACTAACGATGCGGAATTTTTACCAAACGGAAAGAATTTGTGGAATACCGAAAAGTACTATAAAAAGTTGTCGAACATGTCGAAGGTTATAAGCGAAATCGGTGAAGAATACATTAAAGGTGGTCCTACAATTATTGGGGTTTCGGAAGTTGAAAACAGAGCTGTATTAGAAG